>CAZWUO010000235.1:0-4922 GCA_964636675.1 uncultured Ectothiorhodospiraceae bacterium | reverse complement strand
TGGTGATTTAGCAAACCCGGAACATTGTCCTGTAATTGGGATAAAATGACTCGATGCTCTTCTGCCCGCAAATCTAAAGCCAAGTTTTCTCTCTCATAACTCGCGCCAAGCGTGGCGTATCCATTGACCATGGGCGTTACATAGTTTTCGCACACAATTGGAAAACTCAATCGCTTATTTAAACTTTCCACGGGTAATTGACTCACTTGTCCGCGCACCGGAATGAGGGGAAGAAAAATCTCAGACACCAATCGCGCTGCATCACTCGCATTCGCTATCATGACATTAAACGAATGAGCTAACATGGTTGACCCATTCATTACCTCCCACTGACCATCCTTGTTCTTGAGTTCAGTGATTTCGGTAGAAAAATGAAATTTGACTTTATCCAGTAATGATTCATACAGGAATTGGCACAACTTCACCGGCTCTAAATAACCCGCCTGATGAATAAAATAACCACCGTGTTTTGCCTCTAAACCATATAATTTTTTAATCTCATCAACATTTAACTCTGTCATCAATGAGCTTGGTATTTTTAATTCACCAAGCTTGCCTCGTCTTTCTTCGGGCATCAAATGCAAAATGCCGCTACGCCACCAGCTGGTAAAATTTGATAAGTTTTTTAAATCGTTCAGCCATTCAACCGTGCGCATAAAACTCTGCGTATAAAACTGTGCGCCGCGATTCATATCAGCAGTAAACCGTGGCATGACTAATCCCACTGGGTTGCCCGAAGCACCATTGGCAATCGCAGGTTCTTTTTCAAATACCGTGACATCCCACCCACGATTAGCAAATACATAAGCGGACGTTAAGCCCGCTATTCCTGCGCCTATAATAGCGATTTTTTTTTCGGGTGTTGCTAAATTAGATAAATCAAACCAAGGCTTGCTTAACAAGTTCCGGCGATTCTCAGTCATTTCACCATAGAGCATTTCTCTTTTTTTACCAAAACCCACAAGCTTGGTAACCTCAAAACCAGCAGATTGTAAACCTCTACGCACACTTCCTGCTGCGGTATAGGTGGTAAAACTACAACCCATTTTACTCAAACGTGCAACCTGCTGAAACAGTGCCGGTGACCACATCGCGGCGTTTTCTTTTGGCGAAAACCCATCAAGATACCAAACATCGACCTGTGTTTGAAGCTGGCTCAGCATTTCACAAGCGTCGCCAATCAACAACAATAACTGAATACGCGCATTAAACAGACTCACCCAGTGAAACCCAGGAAGATTTGCAGGATAGCGCGCAATGAAATCTTTCGATAAGGCTGCCAGCTCTGGCCACAACGCTAAAACCTGCTGCAAATCTGTTTTATTGAGCGGATGTTTTTCGACTGAAATATAAGTGAGTTTTTGGCTTATTGCTGTCGTATTCAACCAACAATGGCTGGTCGCGAGAAAATTCAAGCCCGTCCCAAAACCCGTTTCAGCAATGACAAACGAAGCTTTGTCGCGCCATTTATCGGGTAAACCATTTTGCCGTATAAAAACGTAGCGTGTTTCATCCAGGCCGCCGTCTGTGTTGAAATAACGATCATTATATTTGCGACTTCGCGGCAGCCCTGCTTGCCAAACAATCTCCGCTTCAGTGATAGGTAAATAATTCATCATCTTCGAGAGAACGATACGGCGTTAATTTTTTGACTTAAAATGCTCATTTATAACTCATATACTGCATTTTATTCAGTGAATTTTGCACAGTCTCGCGTATACTCTTCCTCAGCACGATTTCTGCTACAATTATTGCTTTGAATAAGACCAGGTTCAATATTGTGGGGAAGCCTTTTATCAATGCAAGAGTTAATACAAGTGTCAATACAAATTAAGCCATTATCATGAGAAACATTATCGTTCCGGTGGTAACTTATGTTGTGGGCTTGGCGACAGGCATTGCCTTATCGTATATCCCGCTAGGCTCAGATACTAAACCCATTAATTCGGTAAACACACCTGCTTTTACCGCTGAATCATCCGAAAAATCAGCACTAAGTCAGCCTATAGAACTCTTAGAAGATTCTCAATTTTTCCCGGTAACAGAAACGGGTACCAATGGCCCGGTCGTCACCCTGGAATTCTATGATAAAAACAATGCGGTTATCCAGCTCTCCCAAGGTATCCTCGTTGGAGAACAACGTCAATTGATAACAACACTTCCTTTTAACACCAATATCACCGCCGGAGCTATTATCGATGAAACGGGGCAACGCATTCCATTGCAAAATATTATCGGTGTCGATATTTTCAATCGACTGATTGTCATTGAAACCCATTTTCCCAATGGACTCTATCTGAACATCAAGGAAACAATCTCTCCTTTATTTTTAGGTCAACCCGTTGATGTGCAGTTAACCACAACAAAACTTGCAACGACTATTTCCACTTCAGGAGAAAACCTAACCGATTTTGGGGCGCTACATTACAAAATTCAATTAAATAATATTCAAAACTGGATTGGTGCCGCACTAACAAATTTTAATAGTCAATTATTAGGAATGGTTGTACGCAGTACCCAAGATGCAAACTATTTCGCCATTAGCACGGATACTATTGATAAATTATTTCAAAATATCCGTCTCTATAAAGCCCAGGATATTCCGTCTTTTTACTTGCAACTTCTTGAGTCGCCTGAGGGCTTCGTCGCTCTTTTAAAGTCTTTTAATGAAACAAAAAACTGGAACGCGATTATGTCTCACGTAGCACGCTATGAAAACCTCGAAGCTGACTACCAGGCATTAGCAAGACCCTATATTATCACCGCGTTTAAGGAATATATTAATACCTCTTTGCGCAACTTAGACTATGAAAAAGCCATTAGAGACTTAAACTTTGCAAATACTTTGTTAGGCAAAACCCCCGACTTATTAGCCGTCGAAGCCAATATATATCGGGTTATCAATGATCCTCAAAAAGAAAAAATCGTGCTTGAAGAAATGCTCGAGCTAGAGCCTCATCGTAGCGTAGAAATAGGCGATCGCCTACGCCAACTCGTCGTCGCGAATATCCATGAAATTTTGGACAATAACTTACCCCAGAGAGCTATTAATATTTTAGAAGAAGAGATATTACTCGACCAAAATTTTGCGGAGTACCATTTATTATTAGGACGGGCTTATTATTCACTCAGTCAATATGAAGATGCGCTAAAGCACTTATTGCTCACCGTCAATCTGGAGCCTGAGCTGGAGGACCAATTGAGATCAATGATCAACACGGCGCAGCAACGTGCTTCCAGCGAAGAATATATTGAAATCCCGCTCAGTTCTGAAGGTAGAATAATCTACGTTAATGTGGTGCTTAATCACAGCGATGAAGCCTATCGATTTGTACTCGATACTGGCGCGTCTTTCACCGCAATTACCACCCATGTGGCACAGATTCTAGATCTCAGTATTGACGAATCTGCCCCCGTGACGATAAACACGGCTAACGGAACCGCCAAAGCTTTTCGCACAAACCTCGATTCCATCGACTTAAACGGCGCCTTGGTTAATAACGTGCCTACCCTGGTCATCGATACTCTGGGCGGTGAAATTGATGGGCTGCTTGGACTGAGCTTCCTGTCGCATTTCAATGTAGAAATTAATCAGAATGACAATAAGTTAATCTTGACATCGCGTTAAACCATCGCGCTAAGGAAGTTACAAAAAATGGTCGACTAATTGCTAGCACTCCTACAACATAGCGTTGAATAAGTCATTGCAAGACGTAAATGGCACGAGTCCTATTTCAAGCCATACCAACAAAACGTCTTCGTATGCAGATGCGACAATGACTCATTGGGAAATACCCGAACCCATTAACGGCTGTGTTGACGTACTAACTTAACAAAGGCTAGGGTCTGTTGATGACATCATTAACAACCAAAAAAAAATGAAAAAAATCAATATATTCAATATATTAAAGAAATATGCAGTAGCAACCGTCTGGCTCACTTCGCTGCCAAGTATGGCTGCTGATACGGCTCAAACGAGTCCGAATAAGACGCAAACAAAGACTGAAATCGCGAGTCTTGATTTTGAGCGTGCAACAAAAATCAGCCATTTTCTTAATCCGAAAAACCTATTCCTGCGTTCAAGTGCTGCCATGATCATGGATACTAATGACGGCAATATACTGTATGCCAAAGACTCACAAGAAATGCGTTCAATTGCGTCATTGACTAAACTAATGACGGCAATGGTCATCCTTGATAGCCAACTCGCATTGAACGAGAAAATAAAAATCACTAAAAAGGATCGTGATCGGCTACGCGGCTCCAAAAGTCGACTCGCCTATGGCAGCATCATTACCCGGAAAGATTTACTGCTTTTAGCACTCGCCGCCTCCGAAAATCGTGCCACAGCGGCACTGGCAAGAACATACCCTGGAGGCAAAACCGCGTTTGTAACCGCGATGAATCAAAAAGCCAAGACACTCGGTATGCAGAACACATCCTTTAAAGATGCGAGTGGCTTGCATAGTCAAAACATATCAACCGCCAATGATTTGGTAAAATTGGTTGCTGCTTCGTATCAGTACTCAAAAATCCGCGCAATGTCTACCACCGGAAAACACTATGTAACGGACTTAAGATCCGGTTGGAAAATCGAGTTTCTAAATACCAACCGACTCGTGCGCAGAAAGCAATGGAATATCGGCTTATCAAAAACAGGCTATCTTGCAGATGCCGGTAATTGTTTGGTGATGCAAACAGAAATTTCGGGCCATCCGGTAATTATCGTATTATTAAATTCTTGGGGTAAACTGAGTAAATTTGGCGATGCCAATCGCATTAAACGTTGGTTGATTAACGCGGAAAAAAAACGCCAGCGCGTTGCCGCAAATATTTAGACTGCCGTTTAACTGAGTACACCAACCCTATTATATACCCGTGGCGTTATAGATTTAGGCCTTATTACACGCCCTATTCCTTCC
>CAZWUO010000234.1:0-4925 GCA_964636675.1 uncultured Ectothiorhodospiraceae bacterium | reverse complement strand
TTTTGCAATAATATCGGCTTCAATTATTGCAATTGCGGCGATATTCTTTGTTAAAACCTTTGCATGAATATCTTGCTGAATTGCTTCCACAGAAAGTCCTGAAAAATTTTCTATTTCCAACCGACTTTTCATGATTTTATAGTCTTCCTCAATAAACCAACGCTGATGATATAAAATTTGAAACTCTTTATGAGGAAAATGTTAACGATCTTTTACGAGTAAAATCTGTTTCATTTTGGCGGTGGCTGCTCAACAAATTCTGGAGAGAATAGCGTGTCGTTCATTTTATATACAATCTGAATCAAATATCGAGCTGTTTTCTTTTGAAGAATTTTGATTCATCAGTATTTCATCCTTGTAAGTTTACTTTTTATTTTGCTAATTGTAACGGTAACTCTATAATATTAAAAGAGACGTTCCTTAAGTTAATGACATTGATCGCGACTTAGGAGAAGTTGAATCAGATACTTCTTCCTATTTCAATCATAATTGCCCCCTCATACTTGGTTATGACCTTAAGAGCCCTCCATTTATGCAATTCCATCACCGCATCGAAGCACGTTCCTATCCTCTATTTATGTCAAAGATGCATAGTCACTATATTATTAGATATTAAACAACTTGATTTACTTATCGTTGTTGATCCGTCTTTAAACAAAAATATGCCATTCGTAATACTTCCGTTTGCGTCTTATACTTGCTGTTTCTTGTTTACTCGGGTTTGGTGGTTCATTGAGTTTAACAAGTAGTTTTTGTCATAAGAGACCTGAGTATTAGTATGGATTTTATTTGGATTTTTTTCGCCTTTATTTGTGGCTTAGCAGCTAAAATAATTCACCTTCCCCCCTCTATTGGTTTTCTCATTGCGGGTTTTGCCTTAAATTTTCTCGGCTATCAAGCCGACGATAGTCTTGCTATTTTAAGTGACTTAGGCATTACGCTAATGCTATTTACTATCGGCTTGAAACTTAATGTGAAAAGTTTATTTAAACGTGAAGTTTGGTTAACTAGCTCATTGCATACCATTACCTGGATGATATTAACGATTGTAATCATCAAAATATTTGCCCTATTAGCCATTAGTTATTTCTCTCAGTTAAATCCAATAACAGCGACGCTTATTGCCTTTTCGTTAAGTTTTAGCAGTACGGTGTGTATTATCAAGCTGTTAGAAGAAAATGGTGAAATGCGCACCCGTCACGGAAAATTAGCCGTAGGTATACTCGTAATTCAAGACATAGTTGCAGTCGCCTTTTTAGTGTTTGCCACCGGCAAAGTACCATCAATGTGGGCGGCAGCATTATTGCTGTTATTTTTTATTCGTCCTTTCATTAGCAAAATAATAAGCCATGTTGGTCACGGGGAATTAATCCCTTTAATGGGATTTTTTATCGCTCTGGGCAGTTACGAGCTATTTGAACTAGTCAATATTAAAGGAGATTTAGGCGCATTGTTAATGGGCATGTTTTTAGCCTCTCACCCCAAAGCAACAGAAATAAATAAATCATTATTAAGTTTTAAAGATTTATTTCTGATTGGTTTCTTTCTATCTATTGGTTTTAGCGCAATCCCTACGTTAGAAATGTTGGGACTATCAATACTACTGGTGCTTCTTATTCCATTTAAGTTCGCGCTATTTTTTGGCTTATTAAGTCTATTGAAAATACGTTGTCGAACAGCCTATTTAAGTGCTTTAGCATTAAGTAACTTTAGTGAATTTGGATTAATCGTTGCAGCAATCAGTGTTAGCAATGGCTGGCTGAGTAATGATTGGTTGGTAATTTTAGCACTGGCTGTTGCTATTTCTTTTGTGATTACTAATATTTTATACCGTTTTGCACATAGTTTTTTTGGACAATATAAAAACTTCTTTCACCAGTTTGAGCGTAAAAAATGTTTAGCCGAAGATATTTTTCACCAACCGAAGCAAGTCCCTATTGTCATTATAGGCATGGGGCGTGTTGGCATGGGCGCATATAAAGCCATTTGTGAACATGGTAGCAAACTTGCCTGGGGATTAGACGCAGAGCCAGAAAAAGTTGCATGGCTAACACAACAAGGCGTACAAGCTTATTGCGGTGACGCTGAAGATGTTTTTTTCTGGGAACGAATTAATTTATCTAACCTGGATCTCGTTTTACTGGCTTTACCCAATGTTATTGACAGCATAAGCATAACCGAGCAATTAAGATCCGCTGGCTATCAAGGGAAAATAGCGGCAATTGCTCGTTATGAGGATGAACGCTCTAAGCTAGAGGAGTTTGGTATTGATAAAGTATTCAACTTTTACAACGAAGCAGGTGTTGGTTTTGCTGAAGCAAGTATGGCACTTATCGAAACTAAAAATTGCCAAAGGTAATCGCTAAAACTCGGATACTCTTCAAGTATCGCTAAATAACATTGTGCATTAACGGTTATAAAAGTTATAGGCCCAAAGGCCAGATGATGCAAAACGAATCTACACCATCGGCCCACGTACAGATAATAATAAGCTTGTTACAACAATTCGCCGCGCGCTTGCGCAGCGCAATCAGTCAATACGTCGCATCAGGCGTTTATTTTTTGAGATAAGTGATCATCGACAAGGCAGCGCCTTGTGGGTCAGCAATAACACAAAACTTCCCAATATCAGGAATATCGAGCGGCGCCAACAGGATTTTGCCACCCAGTGCTTCGGCCTGTTTTGCACTGGCTTCCACATCATCCACGGTGACATAGGCCCCCCACATTGGCGGCATCTGCCCTGCTTCGGGGGGCATCCCCGTGATGCCCGCCACGTCCTGGTCACCCGCTTTGACCGTCGTATATTCCATATCATTGCTCTGCATGTCGTTAAACACCCAGCCAAACATGTCACCATAAAAAGTTTTCGCGGCCTTGATATCGGTGGTCATTAGTTCATTCCAGCTAAAAGCACCGTGTTTTTTCATCATGTCAGTCATTGTTTGCTCTCCTGCATCAGTGATTAAAGAAAGCTGACTATACTCCAGTCCTCCTGACAACCTGATGTCAGGAGTCATCTTGCCGCCACGGCGAGAACACATTTAGTGTTAATGATTTAAAAGTCGTCCCTCAATCTTGCGCTGCAGTGCCATCATTCGCGACTTTTCATCGTCATTATGACCTTGCATACGACTAAGACTATTCAACAACTGTCGTATTCCGCTAATATCCTCACGTAAAGACAACTGCCGAAACAACACCCAGTATGCTTCTGATTTTTGCGGCTGCAATGCGATAGCTCGGTGAATAACAAACTTAGCATCGTCTCGTAGTTGGTAGCGAAATAACGAACGAGAAAACTGCACCCAGTCGGAATAACGCTCAGAACTCGGTAGCCTGAACATCTGTTGATAGAAACCCTGTAATTGATTGAGTCGCTTCTGCTCGCGAAGTCTGACTTGCTTGAAATCGCTGGCCTTGGCCCATCCAGGGCCTGTCACATTAATCACGGACAACGCAAATGAAGTCATGTACAACGCAATAAAAACCAACACATAGCTCCAACGCCTCGTAATGGATTTTAGCCATATGAAGCGCACTGTATACGCAGCAAATGGTATTAACAAAATGATTAATGGTAGTCGGTATCTTTCGATAATAAAAAATAACCAAACCGTCATTGTGTATAAGGCAGCGCTCAGGGCTAGAAAAATCAAGCTAAAGTCTCGGCTTGTTGTTTTACCGTTAGTATCACGTTTGCCTAAACTTAGATAAACACCCATCAGTGCCAACGCCAAAATTGCGCCAAAGTCGATAACGGCCAAGCCAAGTACAGGACGCGTCCAGCGCCATACACGGTATTCTTCTGGCGCCCCGGGCGCAGCATACGCAAATAACATCTCGAGTTTTCTGAGCTGCAGGTGAATGTATCTTACGGGTTCGGTCTGTATAAATTCCCAAGACTTTTGCAACCAATAATCACTGACCTCAGAACGATCCAACTGCCGACCCAAAGCCTTTTCCGCAATCACCTTTGCATCCGTATGATGGCCGACGAGATCATTTCTCATGCCTTTAACAGTCGTATAAGTTCCGGTCGAGTTATATGTGTTGCCAACATATATATTCAATCCGACTGGCGAAAAAAAGGCCTGCTCAGTTTTCGCAACATCCCAGCTCGTTATCAATCCCAACAGACTTATTGCCAGCATAATCGTTAAAACTCGTAACCCCACGGTGCTTTTAATCGAGTCTTTGCGCATAGCGTCTTGCGCATGGACAAACAGCGACGACACAATGATGAGTAACAGCACAACCACGAGATTATGACGTTCGATACATGCAATACCGATCAATAACACGCTGATAAAAAGCAAACTAAGCCGCGGCTTATGCAGATAAACGACAAAGGTATAAACGGAAGCGCTCAGAAAAAACAAAACTAGATTCGTTTTAAACGTGATACCGGAGAAAAACAGCAACGGTCCGCACAACCCGATGATGATTCCGGCTATCCAGGCTTCTTTGACTGAAAATATCCGTCGGGTCGTCAGCGCAAGCATTACGGTCGAGGCGCTCATTAACAATGCGTTAATAAAAAATGGAACCACGGGGTAAGATCCAAAAATCTTATAGGCCGCTGCAAGCAGCAAAACATAAGGCGATGTCGGAATAATTTTATCCAACTCGCCGCCCGAGCTATCGATAAATGCGGAAAACCAAGCCTTGTGGTGATAATAAAAGGCATCTGATCTCGGGAACGGTGATAACAAATCCCAACCCCATTGCGCAAAAGCTATGTGCAATAAGTGAACGGAAAATGTAAATGCAAACACCGAAACGGAAAGCGTAAGCCACTCAGGAGGACGAGCCGCGATAAAAAAACGGTTGTTGCGTGACAACCGCATGTTAACCCGAATATTTCATAAATTGTATTAGTCTCGACTTAATCTGACACTTCGACTTGACGTGAAGAGAGTTAC
>CAZWUO010000233.1:0-4936 GCA_964636675.1 uncultured Ectothiorhodospiraceae bacterium | reverse complement strand
AACCGATGGCAGCCTGTATCTCACAGAGCAAGGTGAAGAGCTAAAAGCATTTAATTCACGCGACGGCCATGGTATGAAGATGCTGCAATCTAGCGGTGTTGATATCGCAATAATTACTGGCCGCACATCAAACATTGTCACCCATCGCATGCAAGAGCTCGGCATTAAACATGTCTATCAAGGCAAAAAAAACAAATTGCTCGCCTACGAAAAGCTGTTAATACAACTCGGCATCGCTGCCGAGCAAGTTGCTTACATTGGCGATGATATTGTGGATTTACCGGTAATGCGTAAAGTCGGATTATCCGTAGGCGTACAAGATGCGCATCATTTTGTGAAAAAACATGCACACTGGTTAACTCCCAGCAACGGAGGCAAAGGTGCCGGCAGAGATATCTGCGAACTGATTATGCAAGCTCACGGCACGCTTGACTCAGAACTCGAAAAATATTTGTAAATTCATATGTTAGCGACTGAAACAAATCGATTTACTTTGCGTAGCGCACTCCCGCTGGTTGGCATAGCAAGTTTGATTTGGCTTGGACTTTGGTTGAGTAATACAGACCAAGTCACCCGCCCCATTATGCCTAAGGATGTTTCTCAGCCTTTATTTATTATGCAAAAATTTTCATCTACATTCATGGATGCAAACGGACAAAAAACACGCTCAATAAGCGCTAAGCTTTTAAAATATTTCGAAGACAATGAGACGGAAATGCATTCACCCGTTATCAATTTAACGACGACTAATGGAGACATATGGCTTGCACAGTCTGACTATGCAAGCTTGGATCAAGCTAACAATGCCTTGTTAACAGGTAACGTTATTATTAATAAATCAAATGGCCACGAAATATTGGAAATAAAAACCGCCAAATTGACCTATAACTTCACTCAAAAAACCGGGGAAACAGACCTCCCCGTCACCTTACAAGGTAATGGGTTTATACTTACATCAAGAGGAATGAAATTTGATCTCAATGCCACAACCATCGAATTAATGTCAGCGGTAAAAGCACAATATGAACCCTAGATCCTATTTATTGATCCATATTGTTACCCCTCTATGCGCGATCAAAAAGCATGGACTTCAATTACTGTTTTTATTCCTGACGCCGTTATTAGCTTTATTGCCAAGCGAAGCATTTGCACTACCCAAGGATAAATATCAAACCATTCATGTTGCAGCCGATCATGTTTCAATCGATGATAAAAATCAGATAAGCGTCTACAAAGGCAATGTAGAATTCCAACAAGGCAGCATTAAAATTACCGCAGACATAGTCGAGCTACATGCGGTTAACGGACGTTTGAATCGTATCATTGCTAACGGCCAGCCCGCGACTTTTAAGCAGCAAATCAAACAGAATATGCAAACGGTTCGTGGACACGCGCGCATTGTAGAATATACATTAAACGACCAACTTCTCTCATTTACCGATGAAGCGCATTTCCAGCAAGGTGACAATACCTTTTCCGGAGAAAAAATGATCTACGATACAAAAAATGAAATTCTTCAAGCACATGGCAACAAACAAAGCGGCAAGCGGGTTAGGATTGTAATCCAACCTAATACCCTAGGGGATGTTAGCAATTAATAAACATCCAAACCCAAACCCGTTACCTAGCCAATTATACGTTTCCGGATTGGCTAAAAGCTATGCAGGAAAACAGGTTGTAAAAAATGTAGGCTTAGAAGTGAACGCGGGGGAAATTGTTGGCTTACTCGGCCCCAATGGCGCGGGTAAAACCACGAGCTTTTACATGATCGTAGGGCTGATAAAAGCCGATCGCGGCACCGTCAAACTCGACGGAACCAATATCGCGTCTTTTCCACTACACGTAAGAGCGCAGCTTGGACTCGGCTATCTTCCTCAGGAAGCATCTGTCTTTCGCAAACTCAGTGTTGCTAATAATATTTTGGCGGTACTTGAAGCTCGCAAAGACTTCTCTAAACAAGATCGCCTCGAAAAATTACAATCTTTATTAGACGATCTGCATATCGACCATATTCGTAATAACTTAGGCATGAGCCTGTCGGGGGGTGAACGCAGGCGAGTTGAAATTGCGCGAGCTTTAGCCATTGAACCACGATTTATGCTGTTAGACGAGCCCTTTGCGGGCGTAGACCCCATCTCGGTCAAGGATATACGAAAAATCATTGATCACTTATGCAGCAAGGGTATCGGTGTATTAATCACCGATCACAATGTCAGAGAAACCTTAGGCATCTGCGAACGTGCCTACATTATTAATCAGGGCGAGCTGATTGCCCAGGGCAGCCCGCAACAACTGGTAAATAACGCCCTGGTAAAAGAAGTTTACCTGGGACAAGATTTTCGCTTATGAAAGCGGCTAGATAAGTGTAAAATAGGGGCATTATATCCACTGGCACGATTATTTATTCTGCACACTGTTTTATTTGTTGAAATTTGCATACAATAACGGTTATGCGAACATTAAATTTTCTTTCACATAGAGTAACTTGCTATTGAAACAATCGTTACAGCTTAGGCTAGGTCAACACCTTACGATGACTCCGCAGTTGCAGCAGGCAATCCGCTTGTTACAACTCTCGACTATTGAACTGCAAGCCGAAATTCAACAGGCCTTAGAGAGCAACCCAATGCTTGAGACGGCGGAAGATGTTGAAACCAAAGAAGCTGCTAACAAACAAGCGACGGGAGAAGAAACGGCGGAACTCGAAGCAAACAATGCCTCTAACGAATTTGAATCAGATGCAAGCACCCAAGTTCAAACTGAGCAGCTACCACCAGAATTGCCCACTGATAGCAGCTGGGAAGACACTTATGACACATCTGCCGCGACCTATACGTCCTCAAACAATGACAATGATGACCGCGATTTTGACAACCGCAATATTGAAGAAGACAGCCTGCAAGAACACTTGCTCTGGCAAATGCGGCTCACCCCTTTTTCGGATGTCGATATAGCCATTTCTACCGCTATTATTGACTCAATAAACGAAGATGGTTACCTCGCATGTGCGTTATCGGATATATGGGAAGAGCTGAAAGATGATCTCGAAATTGAGTTTGACGAAGTTGAAGCTGTACTCCATCGCATTCAAAATTTCGATCCACCCGGCGTTGCTGCGCAAAATCTGCGCGAAAGCTTATTAATTCAGTTAAAACAATTTGACGCAACGACCCCTTGGTATAAAGAAGCAATGAGCTTGTTAGAGTTCTATTTTGATTTATTAGCCAATCGTGACTTTAATCAGCTAAAACGCAAACTAAAAATACCTGAAGAAGATTTAGCCAATGTCGTCAAACTCATCCATTCGTTAAACCCACGACCTGGCGGACAAATTGCGAGCAAAGGCGCAGAATACATCGTACCGGATGTATTTATCCGCAAAATAAACGGTATTTGGAAAGTTCAGCTTAATAGCGAATCTATTCCCAAACTCAGCATAAACTCACTTTATTCAGGAATGATTCAACGTGCCGACAAAAGCGCCGACAATACCTACATGCAAGGCCAGCTGCAAGAAGCACGATGGCTAATTAAGAGCCTAACTAGCCGAAACGAAACCTTGCTCAAAGTCGCGAAATGCATTGTTGAACGCCAAAAAGATTTTTTTGAGTACGGCGAAGAAGCAATGAAAGCACTGGTGCTACATGATGTCGCTGAAGAAGTCGGCATGCATGAATCAACTATTTCCCGCATTACGAATAAAAAATACATGCACACGCCCCGCGGTATTTTTGAACTAAAATATTTCTTTTCAAGCCACGTCAGCACCACGGATGGAGGCGAATGTTCATCCACCGCTATTCGTGCATTAATTAAAAAGATGGTTGCCTCTGAAGATCCGCGCAAGCCATTAAGCGACAGCAAAATTGCCAAAGTATTATCCGATCAAGGCATCAATGTCGCGCGTCGTACAGTAGCCAAATATCGCGATGGTATGAAAATTCCGCCTTCAAACGAAAGAAAACGCATCGCATAAGAACACCATTGTTATTGTTAAGGAGTACCTAAATGCAAATTGATATCAGCGGTCATCATGTTGAAATAACCGACTCATTACGCTCATATGTAGAAGAAAAATTTGATCGGATCTATAAACGATCAGATAAAATTACCGATACCCATGTTATTTTAAGTGTTGAAAAACTCGTGCAAAGAGCCGAAGCCACGGTTCAATTAAAAGGCAACAAATTGTTTGCCGATGCAAGAAATGAAGACATGTATGCCGCGATAGATTCCTTAATCGACAAGCTCGATAGACAAGTGGTCAAATACAAGGAAAAAACGAAAGATCATCGCGGCAAGAAACCCGAATTAGTCGACGACGAGCACGATTTATCATAAATCGTATTTGACCTACATATCCCTTCTCAGTAAAGAAGAAATATTGTGCACCTTGCAGAACTTTTAACACCTAGCAGAGTGGCCTGCGGCTTAAACGTTGCCAGTAAAAAACGCGCGCTTGAAGACCTCAGCCAACTTATTGCCGCAGAAAACCCCAGTCTGCAGCAAAACGAAATTTTCGACAGCCTCATCGCCCGCGAAAGACTAGGAAGCACCGGACTCGGTAAAGGTGTCGCGATACCTCACGGCAGGCTAAAATCAAGTGACGAAACCATACTTGCTTTTATTAAACTCGATGACGGCATAGATTATGACGCCCCGGATGGCGAAAGAGTCGACTTACTCTGCGCTTTAGTGGTTCCCGCTGAGTCAACCGATGAGCATTTAGAAATATTGGCCAAACTCACTGAGATATTTAGAAGCGATAAACTTCGCGACAAAATACGCAATATCAACGACCCTCTTAAAGTGCATGAAGTATTAACAACCTGGCTGCCAAACTAACTGATATTTTTACCATACCGTTTGCTTATTAACTAACATACACTTCTTTGGCATCATGAACCCGCTTTGCACTGGCTTGATGCACTTCAAA
>CAZWUO010000232.1:4671-5027 GCA_964636675.1 uncultured Ectothiorhodospiraceae bacterium | reverse complement strand
TGGAAGGAATAGGGCGTGTAATAAGGCCTAAATCTATAACGCCACGGGTATATATGGAGTAATTAATCTAAAGGAACTGTTTAAGCTCTATGAGGAAGCAATCATTTTCTCTGAGAAAAATGTTAATTGCATTCGCCGTCTCGGGTATACCTTGATATTTTGGGTTGTTGCCAATTTCGTTTTTGTTGTTCTGATTAGTCTTGTTTTATCATTTAATAAGTTGCCAGGTGAGCGTGTAATGGTTGCTCAGCTTGGCGTTTCGGATATAGGCACTTTAATTATTGGTGCAGTTATTGTGTTGGTTTCTTGGGTAATGAAAGAGGCATCAAGATTAGAAGACGAACAAGCACATACGG
>CAZWUO010000232.1:0-4578 GCA_964636675.1 uncultured Ectothiorhodospiraceae bacterium | reverse complement strand
CTATTTGTAAAGAACTCAATTGCCAGCCCGGTGATATATTGGAATATCAAGAAGAATGAACAGATGAAAAAAATTATGTTTATTGAAACAAGAGTGATAGTCGGTGTCGAAATAAAACACCTATCGAGGTTAATTAACACGGACAATTTACAGCGCTATTTCTTTCGCGTATTCGCTGCGATCAATTGTACGCGGTATACAGACCTCCGCATACCGGAACGTTTACAAAACCAGTTGGCTCACACAAACTTTCCGATTGACGACTGCACGGAATGACTCCAATTCGCATTAGACCCTCCCGTCCTCGCTATTTACCATTCGCCGAAAATGCCAGTACTCCAATAATTCCTCCCCTAGAATGCCCTTCAATAATCGAAAAATGAAACACAAATTTAGTTTCCTGATGTATCAGGACATAATTTAATCAGCAACATTTATCTTCCTCTAAAAATCGAGGCTACATGAAACTCATGAAAATACCTTATCTCTTTCCATCACTGATCCTCCTCTGCTGCCTAAGCACTCCCACTTTTGCCGTTAATTTTTCCGTTACGGTTTTGGAAAAAGGCACGGGCGACCCCATCGAAGGTGCCACGGTAGTACTGGGGAAAACGGGAGAATATGATGTGACGGATGAAAAAGGCCTTATTTTTTTTGAAGATGTGGAAACGTTTTTAAACATCAAAGTCTTAAGCCCAGGCCATGAAACCTTGGAAAAACTCATCGACAACAGCAAGCAGGCTATCACCCTTTATTTACACCCCTTAACCGTCGAAGGTGATTCTCTTGAGGTTGTGGAGGATCGAATTAAAGAAAAAGCATCCAAAATCACGTTAGTGAAAGAAGAGTTATTACGTATTCCTGGCACCGCTGGCGATCCACTCAAAGTCATGGAAAACCTGCCCGGCGTAGTTGTCGGTCAGGGCCAGAACGGTGGTCCAGGACAAATTTACATTCGTGGCAGCGGCACGGATGACAATGGTGTGTTGATCAACCGAATACCCGTTCCGTATTTATATCACTTCGGCGATATGTCCGGTGTTGCACCCTCAACTATTAACCCATCATTGATCAAAGATTTTAATGCCTTCCTCGGTGGATTTCCCGTTGAGTACGAAGATAAGCTTGGCGGTATACTGGATGTGCAATTACGCAATCCCAAAAAGGATCGGATTCACCAAACTTATCGTCTGGCCATTCATGAGAGTGCTTTTTTAATTGAAGGCCCGGTGCAAGAAAAAAATGATAACGATAGCTTTTATGTCGCAGGACGCATCAGTTATCTTGATAGACTGCTTACCCCAGGCATGGTTAACAAAGCAATTAATGGTGACAAAAGTGAAGAAGAGAGTGAGATTAACTTCATCAGCCTCCCCCGCTATTATGACGCGCAAGCCAATTGGCATCGCGAACTGAAAAAAGGTTCTCTTGATGTTTATTATTTCGCGGCTGGCGATAGCCTTTCGCTGGACATTCTTGATAAAACCGCAAAAGATACCGATCCCGCTTTTGTCGGCAACCTCGCCGTGGATTTGAATTACCAAAGTGTCGGCACCAACTGGATTCATCGTCATAACAATAGACTGACTCAAATTGCCACACTGACTCTCCGCCAGTTTACTTCTCGACAAAACATTGGTACCGACCCGATAACCGACAAAGGTTTTTTTATCAACGTAAAAGACACCACTGCAACCTTCGACCCTCAACTCATATGGCGTGCCAGCCCAAAACACGAGTTCACAACAGGCGCTAGTGTTAACCGAATTTGGGCACCCATCAAACTCAATATATCGGCCAAACCCACGGAAGATAATCCGGATCAAAATTTTACAATGGCTGAAAAATTTCAAATAGATACTACCTTGCGTGCGGGATCAATCGCGCCGTACCTCAAACATCGCTGGGCTATCAATGAAAAACTGACATCGATCATCGGCCTGCGTTACAGCTACCTTAAAGCCAGTGGGGGAATTGAAATGTCTGGCTTCTCGCCACGTACAGCGCTTGAATATCAATTCAATAAACAATTATTACTTAATGCAAGCTGGGGGAAGTACCTTCAATTTCCAGATGGCGCCACCGTTCTCGATGGCATTGGCAACCCACGCCTGGGCTTCACACAAGCCGAGCACCGAATTTTAGGTTTAGAATATAAACCAATCCCCAACTGGCTCGTGAAAATAGAAACCTATCAAAAACCCATGGAAAAACTCGTGCTCTTTGTGCCTGGAAGATCTCCTCCCAATACTTACGTCGACACAGGTAAAGGCGAGGCTTACGGTGTTGATGTTTTGGCTAAACGCGAATTCTCTAACAACACATTAGGCTGGCTAAGCTACTCTTACGCCAAAAGCACCCGCACAACACTGCTCGGTAAAGAACGAATCTTTACCGGCGATCAACCTCATACCTTGACTTTCGTTTGGAGTCAGCCGATGACTGACAGCTGGAAGCGCTGGACTTGGGGGGTGAAAATGGCTTTCCGTTCTGGCGCGACATTTACACCAGTAATTGGGCGAACGGCTATTTGTCGGACTGGCGATGTTTATAAAAAATGTGCGGATGGTATAGAGCCAAATGAAGGTGGCTTTTGGCAACAAGAGACGCCTGACAAACTCAATACCGAACGCCTTCCTGTTGATAGCCTCATGTCAATCCGCTTTGATCGGGACATTCGTTTCAATACCTGGAAAATGAACGTCTTCTTTGATATTCAAAACATCCGGTTCAGGAAAAAAATTATTGGCTATGATTATGGCGATGCCTTTGAGGACTACAAAACACCCAAGGCAATTACGGCTTTTCCTATCCCTATTCCCTTGTTCGGCATAGAAGCTAAATTTTAATTAAGGAACATCATGGACATCATTACTGAATTTCTAGATCTAATGGCTCGTGGCGGCCCGGTCATGTGGGTAATTTTCGCTGTTGCCTGGTTAGCAATTATTATGCTAATCGAACGGTTCTTGCGTATCAATGCCTGGCGCCGACATGCTATTCGCGATCAAGCGGGATACGACAAGAGTCAAACCTATATACCCCAACATTCTGGTAGCCCCATTGCAACCTTGGTTAACCGCTTGAACTGGAGTGAACTAAATCATAAAGATGATGTGGCTCAGCAGCTGAATATTCAACTCTCGGAGCTAATGCCCAAACTGCAAGGTTCCCTGCCGACCATCGCGATCATTGGTTCTTTATTACCTATGCTGGGCTTGCTCGGAACCGTCACCGGTATGATTAATGTGTTTGAAGTCATTGCCATACAAGGCACTGGCGAGCCTCAGGAAATGGCGCATGGAATATCTCAGGCATTGCTTACAACAGCCAGTGGATTAATCATCGCCATCCCGGTGATTTTTGCACACCACTTATTGTCTAGCAGAATGCGTTACGTGCTGGCCATTACTGAACAAAGTATGCATGCGGTCTATATGCAAAACATTAGCGTACACGACAATGTTAAATAGAACGGCCAATCCCATAAAATCACCACAAATCAATACGGGTAAACCAGAAATAAGTATGGCCCCGCTGATCGACGTGGTTTTTTTATTGTTAATTTTTTTCATGGTAACCACGGTCTTTCCAGAAAACCGAGGTTTAATCATCGAAAAGCCAGAGTCAACGATGTCCGAGCCTCTGGCCTTGAAAAAAATGACGTTCGATGTTTCGTCAGAAGGCAAAATTGAATTTCAAAATCGTGAAATAAATAGCAAGGATATTACTCGGCTTGTGCGAGAACAACTCCTCGTTGCGCCTGATACCGCCGTATTATTGCAAGTTGATAAACGTGCTGCGACAGAAATATTCATTAACGTTTTGGATGCTTGCAAGGCGGGCGGCGCCAAACAAGTCGGTATTGCGACGCGCTCGATTAATGACAAGTCGTAATTCTTTTGCCTGGATTATCGCCATTGTTATTGGCTCGTTAATCAATATCAGTCTGTTTCTATTTCTGCCGGCAATTGGGCGCACAGCGCCGCCTAAAAAACCACAAATTATTGAACTGGACTTTATGACTTGGCAACAGCCTATTCAACAAAAAACCAAAGCATCTGAAAAAACCAAACAAAAACCCAAGGAACAGCCAAAAGCTAAACCAAAAATGACAAAGATGAAAATTTTAAAACAGACTGAACTTCCCCAAAAGGAGATTTTCTACAGACTTATGTGTATATCAGGATTTTAGATACATGAGATATTTAAGAAAAATGATTGAGCAATTCATTATCGTGGATAATGAAGAATGGGATTATGTGCGCTCGAAGTTTACAAAAATAGCGGTTAAAAAAGGAGAAATGGTTCATCATGCGGGGAACGTATTCAGCGAAATTTGGTTTATAAAAAGCGGATTAGCACGATCATACTTTCTGGACATGCATGGTAGGGATTTTACTTGGCAACTTTATTTTAGAGGTAAAAGTAAACACGGACTGAATCATTTTATGGATGATAGTGTAAGTCATTATGAGAATAAAGGCTCCATGCTCAGCTTTGAAGTTCTTGAAGATTCTGTGTTCTATACCCGTGGCGTTATAGATTTAGGCCTTATTACACGCCCTATTCCATCCA
>CAZWUO010000231.1:0-5051 GCA_964636675.1 uncultured Ectothiorhodospiraceae bacterium | reverse complement strand
ACCTGCAGATGTGACTTCGAATGTGTAGTAATCACTATCGTTTCGGGTATCGAAATAACCTTGCTGGGTTCCCGTTGAGGTTACTGTTGTGGCTGTATTAAAGAAATCATTTTCTTCATTTCTATCTGGACTACTTCCAGCAAGCACGGTACCTGAAAGCTCCAGGTTGTACGCGCTGTCCAAATTATATTGTGTTGAATAGGATGTCACTATCAGGTAGTACGTACCCGGTGTTAATGAATAATTCAAAGTATGAGCTTTTTGACCAGAACCTCCCGTGCGAACAAGTTGTTGCTGCAACCCATTATAAAGATACATATAACTGGCTACATTGCTGTGCGATATACTGGCATGAAACGTTCCCGTTTCAGTTACTTGAAATTCATAATAATCCCCATCGTCTCCCGAATTGAAGAATCCTTCTACATTGATGGTAGTTCCTACGATGTTCGCAGTATTAAAGAAATCATTTGGCTCGCTTTCGGTGACAGTAGAAACAAATGTAACGTTTATTTGTCTGTCTGTAGTCATTTGTATGCTACATGTATTCGTGGTAACAGTGTCACAGCCTCCCCATTGTGGTTCGAGTCCGGACGGATGATTTGCAGTAAGAACAATCGAGCTATTAACCACAAAATCAGCTATGCAACTTTCACCACAGTCAATACCTATCAGATCACTTACAATTGTTGCTGACGAATCATTGGAGATTATCGTTAATGTATAAGTCGCCTCCGGTAAAGGGAGTGTAATGGTGTATTCTTCTGTTTTAATTGACTCCTTATTACCCGCATTGTCGATTGATATAAATTTAAGTGTTGTCGTTTCACTGATGTTAATTGCGGACGTGTATGGTGTAGAACTCGCATCAGGCAATGAGCCGTCCGTCGTGTAATATGTGTTTTTACAACCTGAGCCACCATTGTCAGAGCAAGTAAAAGTGACAGTTTGCGCTATGTTATATTCCCCGCCTAAGGGTAATGCAGTAGTAACAGGAGGGTTTACATCTGTAACCACCGGATCTTCGATAGTTGATGTACACGCTTGGGCATTTACAATACCTAGATTACCCGTTGCATCAAATGCTTGCACCTCATAACAATATTCAGTGTTTGCATCCATGTTTTCATCGGTATAACGCGAAGAAACGACGGTTGCTATTTTTATGAACGACCCACCATAACTTCTATGCACATGGTAACCTAGAACATCTGCATCTACTGAGGGAGTCCACGTTAATTCAACGGCATTGTTTTCATTTAATGTTGCTTTGAAGCTTGTAACAGTAGCAGGTGCTGTGGTATCGATTTCTGTCAATGTCATCACACATACTGCTGCGGTTTTTTCTGAGACATTATTCGCCCCGTCAAAGGCTTCTACTGCATAACAATATTCCGTCGCTGTAGCGAGTCCTGAATCACTAAACACCGGGTAAGGTGAACTGCTAATCTTTGTCCCATCTCGATAAACATTATAACCAGCGATTCCGATGTCATCGCTGGATGGATTCCATACCACCACGGTGCGGCTAGGGCCTGCAGGAATGGCCAGCACATTGCTGGGTAGCGAGGGTCTTTGCGTATCTGGCTCGGTAATGTCTCGACTAAGGTCAAAACCGTCGACAATAGTCCCTTGTATCTTGGTAACAGGATCAACCAATATAATCGTGATGTTGGTGATTTGATTGATCACGATGGTGAAGTCAAGCAGCCGGTCAAACGCGGTACTGTTGGCATCAAATGCGGATGTAAAAAAATCGAAATCTTCCGCGACCTGAAACTGGGTATAAGACGTTGCCATGAGACTTTCTAGTTTTTGTTGGATCGCAAGGATTTTTTCTTTGGTGGGAGGGTTCGCAATGGCATCGTCACTTGCAAATTCGGTGTCGATATCTCTGCCTTCCACACCATACCAATTGCGCATCACAAAATCGGAAAGAGGATGAATATTAGCAATGCCCTCTTGCATCGCGACACTGAATAGGGGCGGTTTATTAACCTGTGTGACTTTTAATAAATACGGCAACGCCATGTCTTGCAGGGTCACATTGTATTTGCCATTTGCATCGGTTGTGGTGGTGTGCTTTTTACCGTTTTTATCTTTTATGACAACGTTAGTATTCGCCAAAGGCGCACCGATTGCAGCAGTTCCTTGCAGTTTAACCTCGTCAAAACCTGAGCCTTCGATGCCACCTTCTCCGGCACCACAAGCCGTTAGTATTAAAATACTTGCTCCCAATGCAAGCGCTAGCCTCATCTCTCTCCACTGTTTCATTTTAATTTCCCTCTGTTATTGCTGTTTTTTTTCCGCATTATTATCTTGTTTAAAAAAATAGACCCCTACACCGACCCGTTCTATTTTTTTACACTTTTCATTTTCTTTGTCGTTGTCGTTGTCGTTGTTTTTTTTATTGTTATTTTCTTTATTAGTATTTTTTTCTGCTAACCACTGGTTGAACTCAACTAATAGCTCCATTGACCGTTTAGCGCTGTATTCTTGGAACTCTTTCACCACTTCTGCAGACATATCGGTATAAACCACTTCACGTTGAAATCGGGCATCCTCTTGGTTACTGGTTATATTGTGAATGCTCGTTCCCATGACATCGCCAGTGTGTTTGCTGACTAATTCTAATTGTGCTATTTCATCGCTCTTGGGTATATAGGCATGTATGAGCAACTTAACGGTTTTATTTTTTTTGACTTCTACCGCATTTATGCGCACTAATTCATCCAAAATTGCACGGGCGGTAACATCACCGCTATAACGCGATACCAGCGTTTCAAAACTGGCTCCTTCTCCTTTTAAAGGTAATACCTTTGGCTGCTTATTATGATCCAGCATCATTTCGTCTTGCAGCCAACCACCGATAACTAAGGTTGCTCGATTGATCGATCCCTTGGTTTTTTTTGTGATCACATCATCTTCTTTTATTTTTGTCAGTCTTACGATTTCTTTGCGCGTTAAGCCGGTTAACACCGATATCCGGGAGAACGTCATTTTGCGCTTAGGCAGGGAAAAGTATTTGTAAGCCATATCCACATAGGATCGTTTGGATATTTCAGAAAACTCAGAATGAGATATATCGAAACGCAGCAGAAGGCGAACCAACGGATCCAAAATACGGCGTATGGCCCGAATGATTATTGGCTTTCTCTCCCTCATGAATGGGACTTTAGACCCATTTAAAAATTTTGTCAATGCAAAAGGTCGAAAAGTCCCATGTAATAGCTGTTTTTTAAAATAGCCTGCTAAACTTTAATTCACTACACAAATTCTGGTTGATAAATTGCATCCCTGATTTTATTCATGTTTTTCGCGTATATTCCATATACCCCAATCCTCATATATAGAAACCACTAAAACACAAAGCGCCTTGGCCTTATTTAGTAAATGACGAAACAAGCTATCAACCGGTAAGTGTAACCACCAAGGCTCATGAGCATCGACAAAACGTATAAAAAAAATGCGAGTTTGCTGCTTAATGTAAGAGTACTGAGCGAGAGGACAGTGAAGACTTAGACAATTCTAAAGTCGGGGTTTGGCCATATTAGATTCTGCAAGCATTCCATTTTTACCATGACTTCACCATAATAAATTATTAATAAGGGGGTTATTTATGTCTACGCCATCAACCACCATGACTGTCTATAGGACTGAGCAAAATTCCATCAATCAATGTTTGGATTCCTTGCCTTTTCAATCCACACAGCATCGTCTAAAAAATCAAGCTCCGATGACTGACAAAACAATCAATATGATTGTGTTGTCCAAGATACCCGCATATCAAGCTACATCAGCCCTGTGGCAGGTACTCGAACTTAAGCCGGTATACCTTAACAAAGCACAAGAAGTACTCATTCATGTGGCGCATCAAGCCACAGGTTTTATTCTGCTTGATCCGGAATTTGGCAAACAACGCTTCATGGACAATATAAAACGCATTCAACCCCGGATTCGGTTTATTTTCATCATCACAGACCCGCTGCCACTCAATTTAATCAAACTTAATATCCGTGGACATATTTTTTCATGCTTGCCGTCTAACGATACGCCAAGCAAGCTAGCCCAGGCCTTGCTTGAAACTATTTTTCCGCGTACTGAGCAAAGACACCTCTTCAAAAACATGATTATCTCGTTCGAGACTCGAGTCCATGGCAAACAGCAACGCTGGAAACGTAAATTGATTGACATATCGACCCACGGAATTGCGTGGCAAGTGCACGAACACGATGCTTGCGCAGCGCTCACACCCGGAACAACACTGCATAATCTGCACATATTTAAAGATGGCGACCTCGTACTATCGGAGCAAGCTGCATTGATCAAACATCTAAACGCCTATCCCACTAAATCACAAACCTCACCTGGTTATAAAGCGGGTGCACAATTTCTGAAAATAGAAAACACTTCCAATCACCAACACGAGGAAAAAATTTTTCGTGACCCCATTACCGTCGCCGCACTGTTAAAACAAGCACTAGAAAGAGCGGAATTAAAATTTTCAATGGCATACCATCCGACAATGACATATCCGGGTACCTGGAATAACGACCAAGGTTTTGCGGATAAATTTTTATTTTTTACGAGCGAGTGGCCTGAAGCCTGGGTCGAGGGCATTGTTATTCGATGTGTTTTTGAACTTAATAATTGGGGGTGTGAGTTTCTGAGCGTCATTGAACAACGTATCAATCAACAAATTATTCGCCTGCAATCACCGATCATGCTTAAAGGAATAAAACGCAGGGAAACACCACGCCAACAACTTGCGAATACCTCGAGATTGCTCGTCCGGTTCATGCTCCCCTTCTCGACCAAGCTTATTGATGTACCGCCAAAAAATATGTCATCCCGAGGGTTTTGCTTTGAGCTCAAAGAGACTATCGGCCCAATACCCGTAGGTACTTTTTTCAAGTCTCTTTTTATACGTGGCATCAAGGCCGGTGATAAAAAAAAATTAATCCATTGCGCTGGAATCGTGCGATTTGTCACAGCGATACATCGGCATGGCAAGCGCTACTACCGCTGCGGTGTCGAATTCAAAAAACTGT
>CAZWUO010000230.1:0-5080 GCA_964636675.1 uncultured Ectothiorhodospiraceae bacterium | reverse complement strand
ATCAATTCTAAGCTATTGAATTATAAGCTGCCGGTAAATAATGAGAAGTTACGATATTAGCGACAAAGTTATTGAAGGAGGGCAGTTTATCAGGGCCGCGGAGCATTCTGCACAACAACCTAATTCAACTCTAATTCGATATGAGGCACAGTTTAAACAAGGGAAAATAAATGTATTAAGCTGTTCAACGACGATGGAAATGGGTGTTGATATCGGGGGGCTTTCAGTTGTAGCGATGAACAATGTACCTCCTCATCCTGCCAATTATTTACAACGTGCGGGTCGAGCAGGAAGACGTAGTGAGACTCAAGCCCTGGCATTCACGATCTGTAAAGATAACCCACATGAACGAGGTGTTTTTGCCAAACCAAAATGGCCATTTGAAACATCCATCAAAGCGCCTTATATCACATTGAATAGTCAGCAGATTGTTCAAAGACATATTAATTCCTTGTTTTTGGCTACATTCTTAAAGAAGATATTAACAGGTGGAAATAAGGAAATAATCAGTTTAAATTGTCAATGGTTTTATGTGAGCGATGATAAAACTAACGCTCCTGTTGAAAGAATGTTACGGTGGTTAGAATCATTTACAACCGAAAAACTTCCAGATAATCTCGGAACTGGCATCGATATAATTATCAATAAAAGCATTCTTGCAAATACTTCCAGGAATATAATTATCAAACAATCCATAGACGCACTTAACATAGCTAAAGATCAATGGTTACCAAGCTATCAAAAGCTCCTGATGGAATTATCATCCATTAAAAACCTAAGTGAGAAAAACCCCTATCGACGCAGAGTTGAGTATGATCTTAACTGTATTGGGGAACAGTATTTGTTGTCTGAACTTGCATCGCACGCTTTCCTTCCTGGCTATGGTTTTCCAACAGGAATTGCGACCTTTGATCATTATTCTATATCTGATTATAAACAAAGAAAATATGTCACCAATAATGGTCGAATAGATAACAGGACACGTTTGCGGGAACGACCTGGACGAGATCTGCCAGTAGCTATACGGGAATATGCCCCTGGTGCTGATGTTATTCTAAATGGCCTGGTTTATCGTTCAGCAGGAATCCTTATTAATAAATTTTCACCTAATGAGGATTACTCTGAACTTCAAATGATGACTATAGAATGGCGTTGTCATTCTTGTGGCTGGATTGATAATGAATCTGGCTCTTCCTTCGATGGTCATTGCTCAAATTGTGGAACGGCAATAAAACAAGACAATAGAAAGGAATATATACAACCCGCAGGATTTGCAGTTGATTTCTACAGTTCTCCAACTAACGATATAAGTATACAAACCTATATTCCTGTACAAGAGCCTTGGGTAACAACAAGTACAGATATCCATTCTTTATTTGATCCTAGGCTGGGGAGTTATCGAACAAGTCCACAAGGTCATATTTTTCATCATAGCTCTGGTAAGTACGGTTATGGTTTTGCCGTTTGCTTACGTTGTGGAAAGGCAGAATCTATGATTGCCGAAGGTGATATACCTAAAGAATTCAAAACTGGAGAACGTCATAAAAAACTACAAGGGAAGCCAGGCCCTGAAGAAAGTGCATGGTGTGAAGGCTCTGATGAGCAATATGCTATCAAAGAAGGTGTACATTTTGGAGCTACGGATCAAACGAATGTTTTTGAGCTTTATCTAAAACATCCTAGTGAAAATTTATATTTAAATCATGATGAACATAATAAATCATCTTGTAAGCGTAATGAGTTACCTTGGACACTAGCGGTTGTTTTGAGACAGTCTTTAGCAGATATTCATGGTATTAATGCTGATGAAATAGGCTATACAATCAAGCCTGCGATATTGCCTGATTGTGATTACCCTGTTGCTGCGGTTGTTTTATTCGATAGGGCTGGAGGAGGAGCTGGGTTTTCGTCTGTAGCTCCTCGTTATCTTAAAGAAATGTTTATAAAGGCATTAAATAATCTCGATTGTAGTGATAATTGTGATAGTGCCTGTCAATCTTGTTTGATGGGATATGACACACGTTTTCATATTGATCTTCTTAATCGTCATGTTGCACTGAAATATATTCAGAGCATATTGCCATATCTTGAATTACCAGATGAGGCGAAATTATTCGGTGAGAATTCATCATATTGCTTTGAACCACTACGCTCTGAGATTTTGGAAAATGCTTCAAAGGGTGCAGAAAAATTGCTACTTTTTACAAGTGGAAATTATTCTGAATGGGATATTAGTAATAGTGATTTAAAGAATGTCTGTATTAGTTTTCTGGATGCTTTTAATAGCGTTGAACTAGTTTTACCTGGCACCAATGTAAGTGAATTAGAAGATAACCAAAAAGAAGATTTGAAAGCATTAGCTAATTTAGGTATTCAGTTGTCTGTTTACGAAAAGAATACGCCATTTCTCGAGAAAACAGGAGATATTCTAGTACAGTTTGTTTCTGGGATAAAGATCGATTCACTGGCTACCCCTGCTTGTCATGTTAATCTGCCAAACCACCAATGGTGGCAATTAAACGAACACTATCTTATTACAACCGACAAGTTTGAAATAATAAAAACCATTGAACTTGATTTGGCTCTTTTGACTACAGAAAAAGTACAAGGTGATGTCGAAGTTGAAATATCAAATGAATGCGATGGTCAGTTGTTTTTGTTTGGAAAAAAGTTATGGGATAAGCTTGTTGATAAAAGTGATTCACTTAAACAATCCTTTAATAGTACTAGGATGTTGACTCAAATTAACTATTCAGATTGCTATATCTGTTCGCCGTGGTCACTGATGTTATTTGCTGAGGTAATCAGTTCCCTACAATTTGTTTTGGATGAGAAGTTTGAGCAATCTAGAGTTAAATTAACTACTGCTGAGAAAGCTGCGAGTCCACGAGTAAGTGGCTTATACGGAGAATGGTCAACTACTGAGAAAAAAACTGAAGTTATTACTAAATACTTTGCTCTTAAAGATAAACAAATTGATGTACAAATTAAGCCTATGAAGAAAATGCCTCATGGCCGTGTATTGGAACTGTCCTGGAGCGATGATACGAAAACCACCATTCGGTTTGATCATGGCTTTGGCTGTTGGGGTATAGCCGTGAAACCGCGTCAATGGTTTGATATTAATGCAGCACTTGAAGAACAGGTTCAAGCTATGTCAAATATGCGCAATGAATTAAATGTTAAATTTAATCAACAGTTTCCAACACAGGTTTTCATAAAGAAACGTTAAATCCACTATGTTCTTAATTTAGATAAATTGTCTTGTCCAGGATAGTAGATGAAATCGGAGTACAGGTATACAATTTGATCAATATGGAAGAGTCGCCATATGCTGCGCTGTATGTTACCGTGCTGGTACTATAGCTGTTAGTTTTGCCTGCATATGCAATATCAGGAATGGGGGGGAATAACGGGTTTGGCAGGAAACAAATTACTGAATTCGGCTGCAATAGGGAATTATAATCAGGCGTTTTCTCCTATCTGCAAAAATTATTACATTTTACCCTCACAAATCAATTACATTACTTACTCTAAAAGTTGGGCTGATGGGTGTGTTTTGAGGTGTAGTTGTCAGAGTACAAATCTGTTTTACTGTTTCTTTACCGAATATGTTGATTATTTTTTTGATGTTTTTCGGTATCTCGCCACTTTCATCATGCCATTTGCATTCGTACAGGCTGAGTAAATTGCCTTCCGGGATTAGAAAATCGACTTCTCTACCGTCCTTGTCACGGAAGTAATAGAGCTCGTCTGCGATACCCTGATTGTGAAAGTTTCTCAGTAGTTGTCCTAATACATAGGTTTCAAAAATCGCACCGAGTAGCGGATTGTTTCGTAATGAATCTGCGGTCTGAATATTCATTAAGTAACAAAGCAGACCGGTATCCATAAAATACAGTTTTGGAGATTTGATGATCCGTTTGCCAAAATTTTTATAATAGGGCTTAAGCAAATAGATAATGTTGGATGCTTCCAATACACTGATCCAGCTTTTAATGGTATTGGTACTGACACCGATTTCGGTGGCAAGCCGACTCATTGAAAATATCTGACCGGAGCGGAGAGCTAGCAACCGCATGAACTGATCGAACTCGCGTACATTGCGAATATTGATGAGCTGGCGTACATCGCGCTCGATATAGGTTGCCATGTAATCACTGAAAAAACGATTTGGCTTCAGCGAGCTTTGATAAATTTCCGGGTAGCCACCCTTGATGATCCATTCAAGAATTTTTTCTGGCTTTGGACTTGTTTTGTAGTGCCTGGCTAGCTCTCGGGCAGATAATGTGTGCAAATTGAGGATTGCAATCCGCCCTGCTAGACTCTCCGATACACCTTTCATCAGTGAGAATTGTTGAGAACCAGTCATGATGAATTGGCCGGATTTATTTCTGTGTTGATCGATGCGAATTTTTATAGACCTGAATAATTCAGGCGCATATTGAATTTCATCGATAACGAGTGGTATTCCGTGAGTTTCCAGAAAAAAAGAACCATTCTCGCTCGCTTGTTTGGCCTCTAAAGGAACATCGAGGCTAACATATGGAAGTTCAGGGAATAAACGATTCAATAAACTTGATTTTCCAGTTTGACGAGCGCCAGTCAACAACAGTGCTGGCCGTTCCGCATGAATTTGTTTAATTAGAAGTGATATTTCGCGCTCAATCCACATATTGCGGATAATATGCAACTCTATTGCGAGTTTGTCAATGATTGGGTATTGAATTGCTCGTGAAGAAATCGGTTGTCGTGATCGTATAATTGTTGAAGCACGTGGTTAACTTAATGGGAGCCGCTTTAAAAAAGTCAGCTTGTAGCGTTAGTAGTACACGTGACTTATTGTTTACAGCTTTATGTGAATTAAGAACACAAATGTGACTAGTTCATTCCTTTGTGGTCAATAGATCAGGTAAGACATTAACTTTGTTGACCTACGAAGCTTTGAGCATGAGCTGGGAACGTCGATTAATAACAATCTTACTAGAAAGTCTGTAAACACTGTTTGCTCAAGAGTAGGCCAGAGTATTGCCTAAATGGTGTGAAAGCTGATATCCGTATTGCGTTAGTTTTTGTTCAC
>CAZWUO010000229.1:0-5090 GCA_964636675.1 uncultured Ectothiorhodospiraceae bacterium | reverse complement strand
ATCGCGACTAGCGTCGTTGCGAATCGTTGCAATAGCGGGCTATTCCGCCTCATCGCGTCTTGCTCTTCACACTTATAAGCGCACTCTGCATGCCGTTCAACTGCGGATTCTAGGATTAACAAACAACCAGGGTGAAGCTATAATCCTAGAGTCCTAGAGTCCTAGAGTCCTAGAAAGTGACGCTCGCACAAGATTTCCTCCAGGAGACTCACGGTACAATGATAAATACTTACGCACATGACATTCAATTTACCCATCAAAAATTGGGTATTACTAAAGACTACGCCAATATCACCGGCCTAGTCTTGCAAACAGAGGCCACTGATTTACACACGATAGAAAAAGATATTTACGGTAGACCGCAGAGAATTCTACGGGCTGCATGCAAACCCTGGAGTCAGATGCAAACACAAGCTGCACAAGAAGGCATCGTATTAGCCGTGGTTTCCGGATTTAGGTCAGTACAGCGACAAACCGAAATCATCCAGGGAAAAATCGACAAAGGTGAAAAAATAGACGACATATTGAAAATATTAGCAGCACCGGGTTATAGTGAACATCATACGGGTCGCGCTCTAGACTTAACCACGTCCGACAGTAAAACACTGGAGCAAGAATTTGAACAAACAGCAGCGTTTGCCTGGCTGCAAAAAAATGCTGCTATATTTTCATTTTACTTGTCTTACCCTAAAAACAATAAACACGGCATAGCCTATGAACCGTGGCATTGGGCGTATGCAGATGCCTAAGCGGAGGAATCGCGAATGACTACTTTAGGTTCAGGCTCCACAGCGCGCTAAGCTATGAATCGCACGTTTTTAATCCGCTTTTTTCGGGTCTAACAATTGCATTTTGAGCTTTATCAGCGTCCCTGTGTATCAAGAAGCGGGCAAACAAACTACCACTGCAAGCATACGGGCTTGGATTCTGTAATTAACAAATCATCGCATTAAATCGGGGATTTTATGCACAGAAGAGACTTTATAAAAGTAATCAGCGCCACTGGCGCAGTAACAATGCTGCCTAGTGCATTATCCGGGTGTGCTACAACAAAATTAACCGCCCTGGAAGATTGGCAGCCAGAAAACAAAACCCATAGCGATATTCGTTTGCGCATATTGTCTTATGCGATTCTCGCCCCTAATGCGCACAACAAACAACCGTGGCTGGTTAAACTTAAGAACCCCATGGAATTTGAACTATATATTGACCAAATGCGTCTATTACCCGAAACCGACCCACCCGCTAGGCAAGTACACATTTCCCATGGAACATTTATTGAACTGCTAAACCTTGCGGCAAAAAATTACGGCTACCTCTGCGATATTCATTATTTTCCCGGCGGAATGTCAGATAATACAACGGTCAACGATAAACCCATTGCAGCTTTTAAGCTTATCAAAAGCAAGGCCGCTAAACCCGATATTTTATTTGATTCCATTCTCCACAGAGTCTCTAACAAGCGCGAGTATGACGACCAAGCCGTTACCTCCGATACGCTGACGCAATTAAGCCTTACTTTGCATGAAGATGTGTCTTTGTTCTCTTTTACGAATGACTCTCGATTACTGAAAACCATAGGCAGTATCGCCACACGCGCCATGGAGATCGAAACCCAAAATCCCGCAAGAGATGACGAAACCTTGAAAATGTTTCGCTTTAACGACGAAGAAATAAATTATTATCGTGATGGCCTCAGCATGGATCAATCAGGAATGTCTGGCATGATGAAAATCATCGCTGAGACTTTTTTTGTCACCCGCGAAAAAGTAATGAAGGACAAATTATCCTTTGCCAAAGAAGCAATAAAACTAACCCAAAAACAAGCCGATTCCGCCGCTGCATGGGCATGGTTAACCACTGCGAGCAACACCCGAAAAGACCAAGTGCTCATTGGCCGAACTTTCGCTCGAATCCAACTAAAGGCTACCGAACTGGGCCTCGCTATGCAGCCCATGAGTCAGCTTCTGCAAGAATATGACGACATGAGCACTTTACAACAAGAACTGCTTAAATTACTCAAAGTTCCACAAGGTCATACCGTACAAATGTTATTTCGTCTAGGTTATGCGCCCACGGTTAGACATACGGCGAGACGCAAACTTAAACACATCGTTATCGGTTAGTTATTTTTAGCCAAGGATATCGGAGGTCGAGGCTTTAGCCGATCTATCCAGGATCATGAGACTTATTAAGCTCGGTTTGCGCATTAACCTAAAACCACGAAGCATCACCGGCTAAAGCCTCTCCTCCGAAAGAATTGTTTTTTTGGAGCGTAAAAAATACCAAAAAACAAACAACTCCGCAGCAAGCTGCAAGAAACTCAAGCCTAAGATATCAAAAATCACCTGAAACCACCTATACTATCTGTGTCACTTTTTTTCTACGACGTTTCTTTCGTGTTGCTTGCACGGGTTTAATGCCTATTAGCGCCGAAGGTAATGTGATTTTCACGTGATCAATCAGGCCATTCAGTGACTGGGTTAATCCCCCCATAAAGGCAGCATAACTTCCTTGCCGTGTAGAGATCGAATTTAATCTGGCTTCCCATTCAGCCGTCATATCAGGTCTTGTCGCTGCATCGGGAAGGCTTTTTATGAGTCCTTTTCCGGCGACCGTAGAATGTATCGATTTTTTTTGACGAACTAAATAGCCACGTTTAAATAATAACTCAATGATGCTTGCACGTGTTGCTTCGGTTCCAAGACCATCGGTTTCTCTCAAGATTTTTCGAACCTCAGGGTCTTTTACATAACGCGCAATACCTGTCATCGCAGATAATAAGGTAGCATCAGTAAAAAACGACGGCGGCTTGGTATTTTTTTCGATGAGCTCACCGCGTTTACAATGCAGATCATCACCATTGGATAATTTAGGTAAGGATTGATTGAGCGGACCTTCGCCAGCATTAGCACTCGTTTTAACATTCTTTTTTGTAACCGTTTTTGCAACTGCTTTTACAACCGCTTTTGCAACCGCCTTCCACCCAAGTATTTTTGTGCGTTTTGCATTAGCAATGAATAAACCATTGTTTATCAATACCTCAACATGCGTTTCAAAATACTCGTGTTTTGGATAAAACTGGAATAAATATTGCCGCGCAAGCAGTTCATAAATATGTTGTTCATGGATATTCAGTTTTGCAAAATCAGCTGGTTTTTCGGTAGGTATGATAGCGTGATGCGCTTCAATCTTTTTATCATTCCAGGCCTGACTTTTTAAGCTTAAGTTTGCTTTCTCAACCCCAGATTTTAAAACATCACTGATCTTGGCAATCGCAGTAAGGACTTTATCGGCTTGCTTTAAATGCGTTAAAGGCAAATGCCGACAGCTTGAACGTGGGTAGGTAATTAATTTATGTCGTTCGTATAAAACTTGACAGTGATCTAACACCTGTTGCGCAGACAAGCCATAACCTTTAGCAGCATCAATTTGCAATGCTGATAAATTATAAGGCAGTGGTGGCGCTTGTTTTTTGAGTTTCTCTACAACTTTTTTAACGCTTGCCGGTTGATCCGTAATGCGTGCAACGACATTTTCTGCGAGCTTTTTTACCAATACACGGCCTTCAGCATCCATCTGCGGCTGACAGGCTTCGCTGGGTTTCCATTTAGCGATAAAGGATTCGCCTGATGGCGTGAGTAAATGCGCATGAACCTCAAAAAAAGGTTTTGTTATAAAGGATTGGATTTCCTGGTCACGGCGTACAACCAAGCCAAGAATAGGTGTTTGCACTCGACCCACAGATAATACACCCGTATAACCCACTTTCTGCCCTTGTACGGTATAGGCACGAGTCATGTTAATGCCATAAAGCCAATCGGCACGGGTGCGCGCTAATGCGGATTTTGACAATGGTGCAAACTCTTTATTATCGCGCAACTGCCCAAGCGCACGCCGTACAGCCGCTGGGGTCATATCGTTAATTAAACATCGCTTTAAAGTATTGCGTTTACTCGCAGACGTATTATGAAAAGCAATGATTTGATCGACTAACAATTGCCCCTCACGGTCTGGGTCACCCGCGTGGATAATCTGATCAGCTTGTTTAATGAGTTTTTTTAATACGCCAAGCTGTTTCTTAGTTTTTGCTTTAGGCTTAAGTTTCCATTGTTGTGGTAGGATCGGTAAATGCTCTATACGCCATTGTTTGTATTTTGGATCATAGGCATCGGGTTCAACTTGCTCTAATAAATGCCCCACACACCAACTAATGCAATCACCATTTCCCAAACGAATAAAGCCATCTTCCTTTTTATGAGGTTTTGGAAGAACCTCAGCAATGGCGCGCGCCAAACTTGGTTTTTCAGCAATATACAAATTCATGAGAACCCCGAAAGCTGATCATATATACAGTATATCAAAGAGTAATAAATATTGCTCTATAATGCAAGCTTTTCGGGTGTCAGCTAATTAGTCAGCAATCTGGTAGCAAATAGCCGCACAGGTATTGTGCGACCCAAACCAACTCATTCAGGTTTAAATCAGCTACATAAGTCTGCAGCTAGCTAGGGTCTGTTGACGTTTTTTCAGGCGCAACAATGGTGAAAATGAAACGTCAACAGACCCTAATCGACGTAGTCGAAAGACCAGCAATATCAAACCCAGTCCTAGCAACGAGCCATCAAGAGCACTGACATTAATCACCATCGCAGCGACAACATTAACCGTACGCGTTATTTGTGTGGCTGCATTACCTTCCTTATCTGAAATATTGTAAGTCACGGTATACGATCCGGTCTTGGCAATATCCAGGGCCGAAGCATCTATCGTGATCTTCGCGCTAATATCACCATCGATATTGTCATTCGCGATCGCGCCTAATTCGACATAGGCATTGCCCAGCGTCATCGTTAGTGATCCACTGCCTATAAGCGTGATCACCGGTGGCGTGGTATCGGGTATCTCTGCCGCCACAACCTTCACGATGCGGATCACTTCAACGCTATTTGTGCCATCGGAAACGCGGTATATCACTTCGTAAATACCTATTGTAGTGACATCAACGGCAGAAGCATCTATCTCGATACTCGGCGTGAGATCGCCTTGCACATCGTCCATCGCCGTCGCACCGAGGTCGATATAGGCGG
>CAZWUO010000228.1:0-5175 GCA_964636675.1 uncultured Ectothiorhodospiraceae bacterium | reverse complement strand
AGGCGGAATAGCCCGCTATTGCAACGATTCGCAACAAAGCGAGTCGCGATTAAAAGCGTGCTATTCATGTCGTAGTGCGTTCACTTTCTGAGTGAGTTCAGTAAAAGTTTTCATTTCCATTTTAATCAATAACATAACGATACTTCGTAGCGGTCAACTGCGGAATCTAGGTTCAAGGTCAACGCAGGAGCTCCCTGCTCCAATCGGGCGTCGATCATATAAGTCATCAAACACTCTCCTTGGATCTCTCAATCACGGGATTAACGTGAGCAAATCGAGAAAAATAATGGCGTGCTCTGCTTGTTCGAATGCTTTATCAATAGCTCGCAATATTAATGAGAATCATTCGCACTTGCAACTTTTTATTTAAATATCTTGTTTTATTTTATTAAATCAATGTCTTACTGCCTATTATTTATTTGATAACGGGGAAAAACCAGTTTTTTACATCTGCACATGAGAATGAGAATGCGAATAACTCTCATTTACTTTTTATATTGATGTATTTATAATGACCCCAGCCAGCCAATCACCCCTCGCAGCCTATCTGGACTTGGGATCGCAGTAGCCAGCCAGTTGCCCTTGCTCCAGCGCTCACCGTACCGCCAAGCACGGCAACACCGATCAAATAAAAAACGACAACAGACCCTAATAAAATGAGGAAATGAAACAGTGAAAATACAACATCGTTTATTACGCGATGCCATCGCTATTACCGTCTTCGGTTTGGCACTGCCTGCTGGCGCAGCAGATGAAGATTCTGAGCACACGAGTAGCAAAACCAAGGTACTCGACAAAATCATGGTGATTGGCAATCCAGCAAACATCGAAAAAATACCGGGCTCTGCCCAAGTCGTTACCAAAGAAGATATTCGGCAGCAAAATTATGATGACGTGAATCGTGTACTGCGCAAAGTACCGGGGGTTTACATACGGGAAGAAGATGGCTTTGGCCTGTTCCCGAGTATTAGTTTGCGCGGCGTGGATACTACGCGTAACTCTAAAATTACGGTGATGGAAGATGGCGTGATGATGTCGCCCGCACCGTATACCGCACCCGCCGCTTATTATTCGCCAACCGCAGGACGCATGAGTGGATTGGAAGTATTGAAAGGCTCTAGTCAAATCAAATATGGCCCACATACGACTGGCGGAGTCATCAACTATCTTTCTACACCTATCCCCACCAAAGAAAAAGCCTATCTGAAATCAACCTTCGGTAGCTTTAACGAGCAACGTACGCATGCCTATGCCGGCAAGACATTTGACGCCGGAGCCGGCGGACAATTTGGTATCTTGGTAGAAGGGTATCGTCGGCAAAGTGACGGCTTTAAAAAAATCGACGAGACCCCCGATTTTCGCAATGGTGACGACACGGGTTTTTCTAAAACGGATACCACGGTAAAGCTGTCATGGGAACCCAATACGACGATGTATCAACGTTTCGAGTTTAAACGTGGCAGCAGCGACCTGGATGCCAACGAAACTTACCTCGGTCTAACCCAAGCCGACTTTAATGCTGACCCAACACGGCGCTATGCGGCTTCGCGTTTCGACAACATAAAAAGCCAACAGGAACAAACCATCTTACGTTGGAGCATGAGTCCGAACGATAATATCGACCTAATTACGACATTTTATCAAACTGATTTCAAACGCAACTGGTATAAACTCAACCGGATCAACGGAGACAAGCCTTCTATCGTTCTGGAGACACCCGGATTATCGCAGAATTGCATGCTCGGCACGGCCGCCTGTGATCTGCGCGTCAAAGCCAATAATCGTAAATACAAAACCAAAGGCGCTGAGTCAGTCGGTTATTTACGTTTTGCTACCGGTGATGTCCAGCACGAAATAATGGCTGGCTTGCGTCTACACCAGGATCAAATAACTCGCTTTCAGTGGGAAGATACTTATGCCCAGGCAGCCAATGGCAGCATCAGCGAGATGACCCCCGGCACACCGGGCGATGCGGGTAACCGCTTTCAGAAAACGACCGCTGCTGCAGGGTTTATTCAAAACACGATAACAGCCGGGGGCTGGACGATTATCCCAGGTTTGCGTTACGAAGTATTGGATCAAACCTCTGAAGACCCCAAGGGCAGCTTGCAAAGTGCCGGAGGCACCCAAGGCCGCGATGGCAAAAACAGATTTAGTGTCAACGCCTATGGGTTGGGAGCCGCCTATCAATTCAATGAGCAATGGAATAGTTTTGGTGGCATACACACCGGTTACTCCACGCCGAGTCCACGTGGTACCCGCGGTGGTCTCGACCCCGAAACCAGTACTGCGCTAGAAACCGGGCTGCGCTACACCAACGCCGCACAAGCATTCGCCGCTGAAACCACGGTCTTCTACACCGCGTTTAAAGACTTGATCGTCACCGATAATGTCGGCGGTACGGGCACCGGTAAAGATGAAAATTTTGGTGAGGTAGATACCTTCGGTGTAGAATTCGCGCTGCAATATGATGCCGGACTCGCCAACGATTGGGGCATTAGTAGTCCATCTTATATTAGTGCAACCTACACCAATGCCGAGCAAAAAAATGACTCCAGGTCTACCGATGCAGAATCGATTTTCAGTTTCGGCAAAGCGGGTAATAAAGTACCGTATATTCCCGAACTCACATTGAGTCTAGGCACCGGTATCGAGAGCAAGAAATGGGGCGCATTCGTCGCGGCTAATTATGTAAGCGCAACCTTTACCAGTGCCAATAATGTCAATAATCAAATCAATGGCGAAGGTAACCCGGATACCCGATATGGCAAAACAGATAGTTATGTCACCGCTGATATTTCGGCCTTTTATCGCGTCAATGAAACGGTGAAGTTGTTTGGTGGGGTACAAAATGTTTTGGATGCAGAATATGTTGTGTCGCGCCAACCCGATGGTGCACGCGGTGGCCTGCCGCGGTTTGTTTATACTGGTATTGAAATGGCCTTGTAAGCTCTTCTATCCCCCTTTCATTCAAAGGGGGATCTTGCTTACATCGAAATTAATGAGTGATAAAAAACAGTGATTAAGTTTTTATGAATATAGTAAGTCTGTTCCAACAAGGTGGGCCGGTGATGTGGGTATTACTCGCCATGTCCGTTCTCGCGGTCACGATTATTTTGCTTAAACTGTTTCAGTTTTTCCGCAGTGGTTTGCGTGGTTTGAGCTTTGTCGAGCCCGCACTGACCGCGCTGCAACAAGGTGACCACAACAATGCTTTGCAGGCATTGCAACAGCAACGCAGCCCGGTGGCGATGGTGATGCAAAGCGCCATTCACTGCGGCGCTGATGCCGCGATGTCGGCCAGAGATGTAGAGGCCGAAGTCAGCCGCGTGGGTTCCGCGCAAATCCGCAATCTTGAGTCGTGGCTACGCGGACTTTCATCGATTGCCCACTTGAGTCCATTGCTGGGATTACTCGGCACCGTGACCGGCATGATCGCCGCGTTCATGAATCTTGAAGCGGCCGGTAGCCGCGTCGACCCGTCGATTCTTTCCGGCGGCATCTGGGAAGCACTGCTCACCACGGCATTTGGCTTGACTGTCGCCATTCCCGCAATGGCGGCTTTTTATTATTTGGAAGGCGAAGTAGATCATGTACGAGCATCAATGAAAGATGTCAGCATTCGTGTATTACGCCATTTTGGTAAAACACCAAGCCATATCACCACCCGTGACGACCATAAAATCGAGGATGAAACCCATGGAATTTGAGGGCCGTGCGCGCATCCATTCACATCTTGATATCGCACCGTTAATCGATATCGTTTTTTTGCTCTTGGTGTTTTTCATGCTCACTAGCACCTTTCTAGTGCCCGAAGCGATTGAACTCGAACTGCCCGAATCCAGTAGTGCCACCGTAACCGAAATCACACCGATTATTATCGCCCTGAATGCATCCGGCGAACTCGCTCTCAATGGCAAATCCATTACACACGCGCAACTGCGCACGACCATTCAACCGATGATTAGCCGCAATCCCGATGTCGCCATCACCCTCAAAAGCGATGCGCAAACTAAAGTCCAGCAGCTATTGAAAGTCATGGATGAAATCCGCGCCGCCGGCGGCAGTGACATTGCCTTGGCTACTTTACAGCGGTAGATGGTGTAATGACCCTCACTTGGCAGCAAACAGGTATCGCATTATTCGTCGCCCTCGCGCTACATGGCGGCATGGCGATCTGGCTTACCCTGCCCGCGTCCGAACTCAAACCAGAACCACCCCAGCAACCACTGCGGGTAAGCTTGGCAGCCGTTATCGCACAGACTAGCACCCCTGCCACGCAGCCAAAACCACCGCCGATGCAACCACCAATGCAAACAAAAGCCAAACCACCGATTACCCCTAAACCCGTGCCAGCTCCTCAGCCTAAGCCAAAACCTACTCCACAACCGGTGGAACAACAAGCTAAGCCGGAGCCTATACCTGAACCATTGCCCGTTGAAAACCCACCTGAAGTTGTGACAACACCTGAACCCATACCAGAAACCGCTCCAGCAGAACTTAGCACACCACCTCTAGACACCATCGCCACCGCAAAGTATGAGCAGCTACTCGTCGCCTGGTTGGAAAAACAAAAAAAATATCCGCGTCGCGCCAAACGCATGCGCATTGAAGGAGAAGGCCGCTTACGCATATCGATTAATCGCCGTGGACAAACCCAACAAATCAGCTTGGAGCAACATACCGGCAATCGACTACTCGATAAAGCGGCGCTTGAGATGGCCAAACGCGCAAATCCATTTCCGCCTATGCCGGAAAACGACCCACGCCAAGCCCTGGAATTTGTCGTACCGGTGGTGTTTGCATTGCGCTGAATTCCGGATGCTGTTTACAATAAATTGCAATACATTTGTGGCGCTGATTTTGCTAATTTAGATATTTGACTTGGAACAATGAGTTTTCATGAAGATTACAAGTATAGGGCAAAACACTTCCTCCATAAGCGTGAAAAACGGCAACAACACGCCAATAAAATACTTCTAATTATGGTTTTCTCTCTATCCGCCTAACCAAACCACATTGGTCAAATCCCGCGTAGGTTGGGGTAAACATTTTTTGTGACCCCAACACACCTAACCCACACATCACCACCGAAAATACTTTTATCACTCACTTCCTGAATATATACCCGTGGCGTTATAGATTTAGGTTTTTAGTGTACGTCATATTCCTTTC
>CAZWUO010000227.1:0-5291 GCA_964636675.1 uncultured Ectothiorhodospiraceae bacterium | reverse complement strand
GGGAGTAAAAGGAGGGAGGGACTAATGAAGTCCATTCATTAGGAAACAACTGATTTTAAAATTTGCTACATAAGTATTTATTTTCATCATTAACCTTGTATAATCCCTTGCGCAATCAAGGCTATATCAATGAATTCAAAACCGAGTGAAAAATGAAAAATTTTTAGCTCATGTTTCTGCTCAGCTAGGGATAAAGAATATATAATGAATTTAACGAAGTCCTTATTTTAACCTGACACCTTCCTTACTTCGAATATTTATTTTTTATTTTCTTATTTTTCAATATAGTAGAACCCATATTGAAATACCATTTTTTACTTGACGCACAATGGGGCGCACTGAGATTCAACGGGGCGCTGCATAACCCCTCATTCTCGATTTAACAAGTGAAGTATGTACAAAGTGGCGTTTTAGGCGAGCAGGGAATGGGCTTCTATTTCAAGAAGTATACGACAGTTTTGGGTTTGAATTCATGTATTTTTTATGCAGCTTTAGCTGCCTTGAAGTAGCGATAGAGTTTCCCTGGAAACATCACAGCCAATATGATGTTTCACCATCTTACGACACTGCTCCTGGGTAACTTCAGCCATATCACGATTATCTTGTTTGAGATAGGTCGCTATTAATTTGCGGTATAGCGGTTCTGATAGAGGTTCTAATACAAGTGCATTTTGACAAAACTCGATGGCTTTATCGGTTTCCGCATCCATGCAATCGATACACTTAAACAAAGTAGCAAGATACATATTTCGGAAACGTTCACGATGGGCAATAACATCGAGTTCTTCATCATCCGGTAAGTATTCACCCTTGTATAATTCCTGTAGCCGATTAGCTACCCTCACTGCATTCTCCTGAGTGATTGTTTGTTTCCCTAAGGCTTCAAATTCCTGTGTATCAATCCAAAAGTATTTTAAGTTAAGTTTAATTTCGTCTCCCTGGCGTAATATTGTTCGCTCATTACCAAGGCGTTTTCGCAAACGGTGAATTTGCGTATCGAGAGATTGTGAAGCTTTATCATGATTATCATCGCTATACAGTTTTTCTTTTACGGATTCACTTTTTAGGCTTCTATCATGCGCTTTAACCAGTGTTTTCAATAACGCAAACACCTTATCCGAATATTTTTTTTGATGGATTATTTCGCTTCGCGTTTTTAGTTCAAAACCACCAAAAGTGTAAATACGAAACGACCATGGCCATTGCATACATATTGGATCAGGATGGGGTAAATTGGCGTAGTGAATTTCCACAAATTTCTTGACATACATAGTTTCAATTTCAAGCGAAAGTGCTCTTTGACAAGCCCACGCCATCAACTCAGGATTCCAACTCACATACGTGATTAACTCATTACGTCTTGCCACGGAAAAGCATTCATTGAGGTAATGATCGCAACGACCAAGCTCACCATTATCGAAAAAAATTTTTGCATAAATCATATAAAATCGCGTTGTTTGCCCAGAAAAGGCCAGCTTATGGACCTGTTCCAATAAATCGTTATGCAACTCTAATGCTTCTAGGCTTTGTTTTTTTACACATAAATAATAAACATAAAATAGTTTATTATGCAGAATAAACGGCGGACAGTGGGTGCTTTCCAAAGAAGCCATAAAGGGTTTAACGGCTTTACTCAGGTCACAAGGTTCATTCATATAAGTTCCCGAATAAATGATACACATCAAATATAAGGATTGATAAACTTGATCTTTCTCAGCTATATTTTCCTTCATGATGTTAATATATTTTCTAGCGAGATCGAATTTATTTAAACCCAGTGCAGCGATCACAATTTTTGTATAAATATGGCAATTAAACACAGAAATACCATGCTCTTTTGCGACCTCAAGCGCTCTCCGTTCTAAATCGAGTACTTTATCAAAGTCATTAAATGAACTGGCTCCCAAGGAGCAAAAAGTTAATGCACCGAGATATAATACGGGATCATCTTTCATGTCATCTAACTGATTTTCAAATCTTTCGATGATTTCTTTATCTTTTTCTCGAATACCTGATATAACCGCGACATGCACATAATTTGACATCATATGCAAACGCATTAAAGGATTGGACTCTTGATCAATTGCACCTGCAATACTGACTTGCAGAGAATCTCTTTTTTCGGGTTCTAAGCCAGAGCAATAATAAGATTGCAGTAACTTTGCTTCGACAAACCCTTTTTGCAGCATTTGGGGTGGCTCTGGGTACCGTGTGCAAAGTTCATTATAGCGAGTCACCCAGGTAACCAAACGATCACCTCCTAAGAGCGTGTTGCAAATTACAGACACTGCGGCACACCAAGACATGTATAATCCTTTGACATCAGACTTTTTCATGAAATCGATATATGCAATATCATACAAATTGAGCGCCGCAGTGACATCGGTATAAACCGAAATCTTCCCCTTCCAGAAATTAATCCAAGGCTCATGCTTAGAAAATTCTTGCGGCAAAGCATTTATATATCGCTGCAAAGAAGTGATGCGTCCACTATCATAAAGCTCAGTAGCGTGATTCAGAATTACCGCTAATAGCTCTTGCCATTCATTAAGCTCAAGTAGAAGATCTGCTGCAGCTTCATGCTCATTTTCGTCGATTAATGCGACCGCTGTTGATAATTGCAAATGATGCAACTCTTGCTGCGACAAGGTGTCCTTGGCTCGTTGTTTGAGATATTCTCTGACCAGAGGATGGAGCGTGTAACCCTTATCACCTTGCTGAAGAACAAATAAGTTTTTCTGCGCAAGTCCAGCGAGTAATTTTTTTGAATCTGCAATATGACTCACCAGTGTTGCCGCTCTAGGTGTGATATGCGGCATATAACACACCTTCATCAATAGATTGCTGGTTTCTGCATTCAGCGATGACAAAAACTGCTCTGCAATATAAGTATCTAATATTTCAATACCTAGACCTGTCTTTTTTGTTTTATCAATGGCACTGGGTGTCTCAGGCAAGAGTACAAGCCCAGCTATCCATCCATTCAGTTTTTGATGCAAAGATAGCAATGCATCTTGCGAGTGTTTGCTGTTAAACAATTGGCTTGCATCAAGCCATTCATTTTCTTCAAAACGCATCAATTTAGTGTCTATAACCAATAACTGTCGTTTAGCAACAAACTCTATCATTGATTCCGGAGGTAAATAGCGACTGGTTATAACCAGAGAAATACCTGATGCAAGCGAATCGACGATGTTTGGCAATAACACAGGAATGGGGTCTGTCTCAGGTATTAATTGAAAATTATCCAATACGATAATCCCATTATTTTGCAACCTGGACGAGATATCTTTAAAAAAATGCCGGGTAAATGCTGGAATGCCTTGTCTGTATTCGAGGGAAAGTTTGGGCACCGCCTTTTTGCGCCGTGGTGCCGCAAGCTTACCTGCTAATCCTAAGTAATGAAAAAAAGTAGAGAGATCACGATCATCCTCGTCAATCTGATACCAACAATGTGCTACTTGCTTACTATTCAAATAGCTAGAAACTAGGGTTGTTTTCCCTGATCCGCCGGGGGCTGCAATCCAGATTATTTTTGCTTGTTGGCGAGCATCGTCTAACAAATTAAATAGCCGCACACGATGGACGATGTTAATGGTCTTTGGACAAACTATTTTTGGTGGATAAATAAGCCTACGACTCACGTTTCTGATTACTCTTTTTAAATTGAATTAGTTTATTATTTTTGTGGGCTGGAATTTTTTGCAAACTACCGTACCATGATATAAGTAATGCGCCTGCAATCATAGTGAATTATTAAAAAAGAGATTTGCCTGAAAAATCTATCTCTAGCCCACAGTAATGAACACAAGATGATACGGAGTTTTTGTGTATTCTACGGTGAAAATAACTCACCAATCACTTCTACAGTCTTTTCTGTTAACAAAGTAGCCGTGTTTTATTCATGACCGTTGTAATGTCAACTATTGCATTACATAAACTATACACCTGAGTAAAACCCAACGATGTCCGAACAAGACTTCCAGCTGCAGCATGTCGAGTAATAACTCTGCGCCAGGCCTTAATGTAGCATTAAGAAAAGCAAATAATCCAGCGCCGAGACCACCCGCAGCACCTCCTCCAGGCAAATCTCTTACTTCTATTTGTAAATCCTTTTTAATCACATTAGCCAAGAGATTCAAACCATTTTCTATTTTTTTTATTTGCTCAATGCCCGCGCCTTTTTGTGGACCATAAACAGCGGCTGCACCCGATTCGCCTAATAATGGATTGCTAACACCACACGCAACCTCTATAAGCGTATCCTGCAACCGAGAGTCTACACCTGAGCAATCAATGTTAACTATTCTATTAAGGTTTTCAGCATTCCCAATTAAGGTATGCCTAACTCAGGCTGCCTTTAAACGCATTCGTTGCAACGACAAATTTCAATATAAACTCTGGGGCATGTGATCAATTAATATGCTCAAGATAATGCTATAACTGATGTTCTTACTCTATATTCAGTGATATAAAGTCCCTAAATACTTCCTCAAAGATGTTTTACGCGTCATTAAAGAACATCAATAGTTCTGCCGAGACCGGCGCAATTTGATATTCATTATTTAATTTAGTGAAATTAATGACGTATTTTTATCAAGGATGTTACATCTAGCGAAGCAGAAGCGCTTCAACTTGTGGCTAAAACCAATACTCACTTACTTAACTCTAGGAATAAACGGTATGCAGATGGATAAATCAGGTAATAACTCTCACAAAAAACCTCATGAAAACCATGCCAATAAAAACTATGGTATAGGTGACACCTCCTTTATTGCTGCGGGGGGAAGAGCCGGCGTTCTCAAGTTAGTGAATGCCTTTTACGATCAAATGGAAACCCTAACACATGCAAAACAGATTCTTGCTATGCACGCCAATGACCTTACCGAATCACGCGAAAAACTTCATTTTTTTTTATGTGGTTGGTTAGGCGGACCACGTTTGTATCAACATAAATACGGTGGAATCAGCATACCGAAAGCGCATAGCCATCTTAAAATTGGTCTAGACGAACGTGATGCATGGCTTCTTTGCATGCAAAAAGCGCTCGATAAACAACCTTACAAAGAAAGCTTCAAGCAATATTTAATGACAGAGTTAAAAAAACCTGCCGAAGCGTGTCGTACGATTTAGTTTGAAGCAATGACTTTCAGCGGCTGCGCCAGATGGAAGTTGAGTCCGACCTCGTCGGGCCTCAACGATAAACAGCATAATTCGATGGGTAACAAGGGCTGGATTTGAAGCAATGACTTTCAGCGGCTGCGCCAGATGGAAGTTGAGTCCGACCTCGT
>CAZWUO010000226.1:0-5343 GCA_964636675.1 uncultured Ectothiorhodospiraceae bacterium | reverse complement strand
CCTATGTTATCAATATGTTATCATGCTTTTGCCAACAAGGTCTAGCGTTTCAACGAGAACGCTTGTTGGAATATATATTACGGTTTTTAAACAACTAATCTTGATCACTGAATCTTTTTTTTGCAAGTAAATCTTTTTCCAGGCGAACAGCAAAAAAGAGTCAGAAAGAGTGATTTAGGCTTAGCCGTTATTTTTGCTACAATCAACGGCTGTTGATTTAATGAGTGTTATAAAAATGCCAGAATACAAATCCAAAACATCGACCCATGGCAGAAACATGGCGGGAGCGCGCGCATTATGGCGTGCCACCGGGATGACTGATGAGGATTTTAACAAGCCTATTATTGCGGTTGCGAATTCATTTACTCAATTTGTGCCGGGTCATGTGCATTTAAAAGACATCGGGCAATTAGTGTGTCGCGAAATTGAAAAAGCGGGAGGTGTGGCCAAAGAATTTAATACGATTGCAATTGATGATGGAATTGCGATGGGGCATAGCGGCATGCTTTATAGCTTGCCTTCGCGGGAAATTATCGCCGACTCCGTCGAATACATGGTGAATGCACATTGTGCAGATGCACTGGTATGTATCTCTAATTGTGACAAAATTACTCCAGGTATGTTGAATGCGTCGTTGCGTTTGAATATTCCGGTTATTTTTGTTTCCGGTGGCCCGATGGAGTCGGGCAAAGCCGTGCTTAATGGACAGGAGATTCATTTAGACTTAGTAGATGCCATGGTATCGGCAGCGAACCCAAATCAGTCTGACGAAGATGTGGCCATCATGGAACGATCTGCTTGTCCTACTTGTGGCTCGTGTTCCGGTATGTTTACCGCTAATTCGATGAATTGTCTCGCGGAAGCTTTGGGCTTAGCATTACCGGGTAACGGCAGTATGTTGGCCACACATGCAGATAGAAAAACATTATTCCTGGAAGCGGGGCAGCGCATTGTTGAAATCACTAAGCGTTATTATGACGGCGATGATGAAACGGTTTTGCCCCGCAATATTGCGAATTTTTCGGCCTTTGAAAACGCCATGTCCTTGGATATCGCAATGGGTGGATCAACCAATACGATCTTGCATTTACTCGCCGCCGCAGAAGAAGCCCAGGTTGATTTTAGCTTAGATGACATTGATCGATTATCGCGGAAAGTCCCTAATTTGTGCAAAGTTGCGCCGAGTACGCAAAAATATCATATGGAAGACGTGCATCGTGCGGGTGGCGTCATCGGCATTTTGGGCCAATTAGATAATGCAGGTTTGCTGAATCGGGATACGCCCACCATTCACAGCAAAACGATGTTAGACGCTTTGAATCAATGGGATATTACGCGTAACACGGATGATTACGTCAAAAACTTTTATGCCGCCGCTCCCGGAAATATACGCACGACCGAGGCATTTAGCCAAAATAAACGCTGGCCTTCGTTAGACACCGATAGGCAAAACGGGTGTATTCGAGATATGCAACATGCTTATAGTACGGACGGTGGTCTCGCGGTGTTGTTTGGTAATATTGCACAAGATGGTTGTGTGGTAAAAACCGCAGGTGTCGATGACAGTATATTGAAATTTTCGGGTGTAGCGCGAATATTTGAAAGCCAAGACGCTGCTGTAGAAGGTATTTTGGGGGATAAAATTCAAGCAGGCGATGTGGTGATTATTCGTTATGAAGGCCCACGCGGTGGGCCGGGTATGCAGGAAATGTTGTATCCGACGACTTATTTAAAATCCAAGGGCTTGGGTAAAACCTGTGCGTTAATCACCGATGGGCGTTTTTCCGGTGGAACCTCCGGATTGTCTATTGGCCATGTTTCGCCTGAAGCCGCAGAAGGTGGCAATATCGCGTTGGTTAATGAAGGTGATAACATTGAAATTGACATCCCGCAACGACGCATACATCTGGTTATCTCTGATGCGGAGATGCAACGGCGTAGGGAGGCGATGATGGCGAAAAAAACACATGCTTGGAAACCTGAAAACCGTCAACGGGTGGTCTCAAGTGCGTTGCAAGCCTATGCGGCGATGACTACATCGGCAGCCCGCGGAGCCGTGCGCGATGTGACACAGTTATACGTCAAAAAGTCTTAGCAGTATGAGACCTTTGCACGAGTCGATTTTCCGCTCCAGCTGCGTTATAAATGATCTCAAAATGCTCATTTACGACAAGTAAACTGCGCTTTTTCGATCATTTATGCCTTGCTGGAACGAAAACTCGCTCTCGTGCAAAGGTCTCAGTATTTATTAATAGTAAACGAAGGAAAAACCATGATTAAAATGCAAACCAACCACGGCACAATAACCATTGAATTAAACGAAAAAGAAGCACCGATTACCTGTGCTAACTTCAAACAATATGTTGCAGATGGTTTTTTTGATGGCACTATTTTTCATCGGGTCATCAATGGTTTTATGGTTCAAGGCGGTGGGTTTGAGCCAGAGATGAAGCAAAAAGAGACACGTGAAAATATTCAAAATGAAGCCAATAATGGCCTGAAAAATGAGATCGGAACCTTGGCAATGGCGCGAACACCCGATCCGCATTCTGCTTCTTCGCAGTTTTTCATTAATATTAAAGACAATGATTTTTTGAATTTTCGTTCTGAAACATCGGATGGTTGGGGCTATTGTGTATTTGCTAAAGTGACAGACGGCATGGACGTGGTCGATAAAATAAAGCAAGTTGAAACGGGCTCAAACGGTGGACACCAGGATGTGCCTACCGAAGATGTGGTCATCGAAAAAGTAGAAGTTGTTGCAGATTAAAATCGGTTAACGTTTATCGATCCGATTATATCAATTGATGACACGCCTTAGGCGTGGGCAGGTTGTGTTATGCCCACGCACAAGGCTGAGAGATGAGAGCTATAGATTTTAGAATCCGTCGTTGGACGAGGGGTTTGATATCCTAATGCTGAGCGTTCAGCCGTTCTACCGCTGCAATCGATGCTTGAATCGCTTGGGGATTCTGGGTAATTTCAACGTGTCCTGTTTTTGCAATAAGCGTCACGTTGATGGGTTTACCCGCTTGCTTGAATACCGTTGCAAACTGTTCGGCGTATAATGTTTCATCGTCTTGGCCTGCCAAGACTTCCAGTGGTTGCGTCAGCGCATTGATGTCTGCATGGTAATCATATCTCGGGCGAAAATTCTGTGATAAGGCGTAGGAGTATTGTGCTGTCAGCAAGGTTTGAGCCTGGGCATCTAGCGCAAACGCCGTCACCGGCAAATGATTGAACGTGGTCATCCCAAATAGGTTTAGCAGCATCAGTGCAATGATCCGCGGTACACCAACGTTTACCCATTCGCCGTTGTTGGGCCTGGTGCTTGGCGCATCTTGATGGATGAATGGTGACAATAGCAAATAGTGAGCAAACATTTTTTGTTGCGGGCCACTCGCAAAACGCAATGCAAAGCCACCGCCCGCCGAAAAGCCTATCAGTGTTTTCTTACCAACGGGCTGCACTGCTTGCAGAAAGTCTATGAGATCATCCTCTAATTGGCCGATGTATTCGATTTGGCCCTTAATACCCGATACACCGTGTCCGCGCATATCGAGTGCGTAAGTCATATAATCGTTTTGCGCGAAACTTTTTGCGAGGGTGTGCATGCTGATGCTGTTGGCCGCTGAGCCGTGGATGAGCACAATACTGCCTTTGATCACATTTCCGGTGGGAGGAGGGTATGCGCGATAACCTAACTGAGTACTATCACGTGCGGTGAAGTGCTTTATTACCGGTAAGTCTGGGAAATCGAGGACTTTGAATGCTTGGTTAATGCTGGGTATCGGCACGGGTTGTTTTGGACCACCGAACATCATCGCGGCGGTTATTCCCACGAGCAAAGTGCATATAAAAGTGATTACGGTAAGTGCGAGCGTTTTTGGGTTCATCGGGTATTCTCCACTTGAGGGTTTTAGGGGTTGCTTAGGTCGTGCTGTATTGCCCGGTTGTTACGCGCTCAAAAATGGTTTGAGTCCATTTTTTTTCTGCTTCAAGCAGGCTTAGACGATGCGCGAAGAGGTCGCTGATCATCAGTTTAATGCCGGTGGGTGATTGCGTGATATGTTGTTGCTCGTTGATGAGTTCTTGTTGTAAATCATTAATATTGCTAAGTCGTTGCTCAATCAGCAGCGCAACTTCTTGTGGTTGAAGCAGCATCACAAATGATAAGGCCACCTCAACCGGATCTGCCATGCCTTGTGGAATAGCCCAGGCGGAGCGCAGTAGCTCGTTCAGTGTGGTTCGCCCTTGTGGGGTGATTTGATAAGTCATGCGCGAGGGTCGGTTGCCTGCGCGGCTCTCGCCGAGTTCTTCGACTAAGCCTTCTGTATTGAGCTTACGCAGTGCTTGATAAATCGATCCCGTTTTGATGTTAGCCCAGCGCTCCATGCGTCGCAGGCTTATTTCTTGGCGCAATTGGTAGCCATGCATTGGTTGCCACGACAGTAATGCCAAAACAGTGAGGCGCGTGATATTGCCAGAAGCGGGCAGTGCATTAATAGTCATCAACGAATATTACATCTTGACTAATTGGCTGTCAAACACATGCGCAGGTGGCTGCTCATGCATCACTTTCCATGGCGGTCGGTGACCGCTAAGATGTCGCTATACTAATGAATTTGCAACGACATTTTGCCCGATTAAGGTTTTGACTCAATAACATGAATGAATCTGTAGATATTATTCCGCTAACGCATTTGGCACTGGCATTCATACCGGTTTTAGCGGTTATTTTTATTTATTATCGCTGGTCCATGGAGCATGGGACGGCACTTTACGCCGTGTTACGCATGCTGGTGCAATTGCTATTAATCGGCTATGTGCTCACTTACATATTTGATGCAGATAGCGCTTATATGGTGTTAATGATACTCATTATCATGGTGACGGTGTCGAGCTGGATTGCCTTACGCACCATCACCCCCATCCGGAGAAAAGAGCTATATACACATGCATTAGTGGCGCTGACCTTGAGTGGTGGAGTGGTATTATTTTTAGTCTCACAACTGGTATTAGACAGTCAGCCCTGGTATCAGCCAAACCAAGTCATTCCGCTTGCAGGGATGGTATTTGCGAATGCGATGAATAGCGTAAGTTTGTCGATAGAACGTTTGGAAGCAGAAACCCAGCGCGGTGTGCCTTATGCAAAAGCCCGTGTCATTGCGTTAAATGCGGCGATGATACCGGTGATTAATTCCTTGTTTGCCGTCGGAGTCGTGTTATTACCAGGCATGATGACAGGACAAATACTCTCCGGTGTGCCACCGTTAGTTGCAGTGCGTTACCAAATCATGGTGATGTGCATGATTTTTGGTGCTGCGGGAATAGCGACTGCCT
>CAZWUO010000225.1:0-5348 GCA_964636675.1 uncultured Ectothiorhodospiraceae bacterium | reverse complement strand
ATGAAAGGAATATGACGTACACTAAAAACCTAAATCTATAACGCCACGGGTATAGGTGACGACTCACCCTGGTCAACCCGTTTTATAGGTGGGTAAATGATTTGCAATAGCTGGGTTAGCTGGGTTAGCTGGGTTAGCTGGGTTGTTGAATTGTTAGTTATTGAAGCCCCTATGCGTTGTCTTTTATTTTTCTCCGCACATCCATAAGAATTTTTCCATAGGTATTATCGCCGCGCAAATCACGTCCGCAGCCCCAGAAATAATCATATTGGCTGTTCTCAATAATGTCATCGCTGCCGGTGCTGAGCAGTGAACGGCGTACCGCCTCGTGAGAGCAGCATTTAATATAAATCGCGCGTGTCATAAAAGTTATTTTATTTCTCTTCCAGTCGGAACGGATTTTTCGTTTATTTTTTTTCGCAATTTTGCGCGCTTCTTCTGGCGTTTTGGCAGCCTTTATCGAAGCTTTGATTGCATCATCAGAGAATTTATTGGCTTGGTAATAATGCTCTACCGAAGGCCAAGTACTCGCATCAAGTTCAAAGCTGTGGTTTGAATAACTCGATAAGGGATTATCAGAATCCGTTCGAGAAACGTAAATCGCTTTTTTTTCGTTAACAGAAAATATCATTATTCCTTCCAGTATAAAACGGCCTACATGTTAAAAAGTCGGCATGAATGGATATCTAGGGTCTGTATGTTTACAGAAATATTTTTCAATGCCCGTCTATTTTTTATTTATCGTCACCAGTCACTTGATATCTATATCGTTTAAACAGTTGCTACGATTTCATAATTTATTGACTTCAGAATACCGAAAACACGATGTCAGATGATCATTGACCATCCCTACTGCCTGCATATAAGCGTAACAGGTCGTTGGTCCAATAAATTTAAAACCTTTTTTCTTCAACTCCTTGCTCATGGTCGCAGAAGCGGGTGTACTTGTTGGCACGTCCGATAACTTGCGCCACGAATTTTTAATGGGTTTGCCATCGACAAATGACCAAATATAAGTGTCAAAGCTCCCATATTCATTTTGTATATCTAAAAATTTTCTAGCGTTTCCTATGGTGGCTTTGATTTTTAGTTTATTTCTCACTATGCCAGTATCCTGAAGCAATCGCTCTATTTTTTTATCCGTGTATTTAACTATTTTATGTGCATCAAAATTATCAAACGCATTTAAATAACCTTCTCTTTTTTGAAGAATTGTAGCCCAACTTAAGCCTGATTGAGCACTTTCCAGAATCAGCATTTCAAAAAGCAATCGATCATCATGAATTGGAACGCCCCATTCTTTATCGTGGTGTTCAGTTTCTAGGGGATTAGAATTTGCCCAATCACATCGTTTCACTCATATTCTCCTTTGATGCATAACGTCCTACATTAGCGCGTTTGCATAAACTTGCATCTGCCAAAATTAATGATGCTTTTGGTGAGTTAAATCTTGGTGTCACAAATGTCAGCGTTCCGTTAAAAAACGTATACCAAGGTGACGGCTGTTTCGGTATCGGTTTTTTTAATGCCTGCCGGTACATCTGAGGTGTTTTTGATGGTATATGTAATCTTTGTTGCTAGGCTGCCATTGACCTGTGCAGTTAGCGCAGTTACCGATTTGCTGATGGTGACATCTTCGCCCACATCGGTGCTTAAATTTTGGGAGAATGTGCTGTTGTCACCGATTTTCCATGCGAGCTTGGCGGCGCCACGAACGGTAAATTCATTTTCAGTATCGCCAGTCGTGTCCAGTTTACTTTGGCGTGCACCAGGGCCGATTTCCAGATCCAAGCTTAAGTTTGGATTGCCGATGACGCGCCGGCCATAACCCAGTGCTTCGCTGATACGGTAGTCATATCCGCTAAAGCGGTCGTATTCATAGTTTACCATGGCAAAGAAATAATTTTGATCATCTAATTTGTAATCACTCTGGCCATTGATGGCGTAGCGTTCCGCCGTAGTGTTGCTTTCATTGGAGCTATTGAGTGACTCGATAATCACAGTATGTCGCCAGTTTTTTCGTTCTGTTACGGTCTTGGCTTTAGCATTAATGGTTTGCGTTTCGGTGTTGCCTGTGGTGGTGACGACACCCAATTCCACATTGCCCTTCCAGCTATCGTCAACAACTTGTGGGTCTGCTGCATTTCCCGTCGATGCCGCTGCCAGGAATAATAACGCGATGGATCCAGATAACATATGCTGATGACTCATAAATGCTTTTCTCCTATAAAATTAGCGACTATATTATGTAAAAAAAAATTTATTATTGCAAACACGGGTCTGATCATTGTTAAATGTGGTAGAAATTACAGCATCAATGTCCAATTCTAGCTTGGGCATGAATTCGCTTGCATACGATAGGAGAACAGAGTGATAGTTGAAAAAAATAAAGTGGTGAAGTTTCATTATCGACTTAGCGAACCCGGTCTAGAGGTATTTGAAAATTCATATAATACTGAGCCGATGCTTTATTTGCACGGACACAATAATATGTTGAAAGGTGTCGAAAAATCGATGCAAGGGAAGCAAGTGGGTGATACTTTCTCAGTCACTTTGCCTCCTGAAGAAACCTATGGCCCAGTGGTAGAAGATGCGAAACAGCGTGTATCGATCAAACATGTGATTAAAAAATCAAAAGCCAAAATAAAATATAAGCCGGGTATGCTTATTCAGATCAATACCTCTGAAGGATCAAGAGACGTCGTGGTCGTTAAAGCAGGCCTAAAAACTTTAGATGTGGATACCAATCATCCGTTAGCAGGAAAAACATTGAACTTTGAAATTGAAATTATTGATGTCCGTGATGCGCTACCGGAAGAGATTTCCCATGGGCATGTGCATGGTGAAGGAGGGCATCATCATTAAATAATGCAAACTTGGGAGATATAATATGTTTGAGTTTGCAGATATATAAATGATGATTAAAAACACATTGCTCTCCCCTTCGTGAAACTGAAGGCCCCAATATACGCGGTTTAAGACTATCCTAGCAGTCTCTGTTGACGGCGCCATTGCAAATGCTAACTATAAATATGCATGTTATTGGTGTCGTTTCACTCAGTGATCTAATGCTGTTATTACGCACATCGATCTCATCTGTCACCAACCACTTTCTGTTGTCGGACAAAGATAACAAACCGGTTAAAGCCTCAACCTTCAAATATCTTCCGTTGGAGGTTGAGGCTAGTCTGTATCCCTCAGTATGCATGGGTGGTGTACGAATATAGCTTACACCGCCTCGAGAGCGCATCCTAAGCGCCTTTTTGTTTGTCAGAATACTTTACATTTTTTGGAGGGAGAATAGCTGCGATTATCTAAGATGTTGTTTTTTTTGAATGAAAGACGCTGGCGCGAATTTTGCTGTATGATTACTGTATAGGCAAAGTAATTGATTATAAAGATAAGGAAAGTCCATGATTTTTATTAAATATATCTTGAATTCGTTATTAGCGCTTTCCCTTTTTGCTGGTTTTTTTATTGCCACAGCAAGTGCTAGTTTAATTCTGGATCAGTATGATAGCAACACGCCCATCCCCGATACCATTGGGGGCTATGTTATGACGGATTTCGATGTAATAAATGACACCATGAGCGGGGATACATCAACTGTCGTTTCTCCCTTAGGCGGCCTTCTTACTTTTACCGATGTGAACGGAGCAATACTTGATCTGACACGTGGTCTGGCTGATTCCACCGATTGGTGGATTAACGGTGAAAACAGCGATTACGACATTTTTACGACGGGAGTAAACTGGGTCACCATTCTGCTTCCCGAAAATACGCGCGCACTTTCATTTAATGTAGGTGCCAATAAATCTGCGGGTGCGTGGATGACAGCGACGGAAACGGATGGTGGCGGCATTGATACAAAGTACGATTTCGGGTTGAGTTCAACCAATACACCTGGTTTTGCTATTTACACCGATAATTCATCGGGTCAGTGCTCGGCTCTTACCTCAATAACGATCGATCCTATAAAATGGGGTGTAGGTAATTTTTCCATTAATAATGATCGATGCAATACCGTGAGCATTCCTGAGCCTGTTTCTATTGCTCTTTTTGGGCTTGGTCTTATGGGCTTATTACTTTCACGTCGCGGGCCAATGAATCGAGTCGCTGGTTCTGTTTAAGTCAAGATAAGTACATGTTGCAATTTCCGCCTCTCCCCCTTCCTTAACAAGCAACCGCTAAAGCGGGTTGTCATATGGATAGAAAGTCTGGTAGGTCGTTATAGAAAGCCGGGTATTTGAAATAATTAAAAATGCAGGGCTTTCTATATCACAACAGTTTTTCTATATGACTAATAATTTGCGGATCATTTGGTTTAATTTTACTTGCGTAACTGCCCACCAATTTACCTTCACGGGTTATGAGATACTTGTGAAAATTCCACTTTGGGTATTCACCCGCTATAGAGGCAAGTGTTGTATATAGCGGGTCAACGGTGCCTTTTGCGACTTTGGTTTTTGCAAACATCGGAAACTTCACATTAAATGTTCGTTCGCAGAAAGCGGCGATTTCATGTTCTGAACCGGGGTCTTGCTCACCAAAATCATTGGATGGAAAGCCAAGCACCACCAAGCCTTGTTTGTGGTATCGTTGATACAAGCTTTCGAGTCCTTTATATTGTTTGGTAAAGCCGCAAAAGCTCGCGGTATTGACGATGAGCACCACTTTATCTTTGTATTCGTTGCATAAATTTATTTGCTCATTACTCGCGAGTTTCTTTTTGGTGAAGTTCAAAGTTTGAGCGCAATTTTCTGCCCAGCTATTTGCAGTGATAATGAGGCACAACATGGCCAAAAACAAGGCTAAAGCTAGGGTGGTTCTGTTTACTTTGCCTGGCTTATTCATGGCGAAAAAATGTTGCATTACTTTACTCCATATTTTCAAATCAGACTGCATTCAGTGAGCCAAGGCGCGGCTTTGACGATGTACTAGACCCTGTCACTAACGGGTCGCAAATTATTTCGCGAACGAATAATATAACACGTTGCTGAGTGAGCATTAAGTTTAGTATAGTCATATATTCAAAGTGATTGAATTTAGGATAAATAACATGCCTTATTTAGGCCGTGGCAGTGTTAGAATTTCTCCAAAGAGGTTCGCTCTTCGTCGTCATTTTGTCTCGCTCCGGAGCAAACAAGACGCATTCTTGATGCCTAAATCAAAAATGTTTTGGGTAGACCTATCCTCTAGTAAAAATCTAATTATTTTAACAAAAAATAGCCTTTTCTTTTTTTTATCTTTCCACGTCAGTAATGTTACCTTGCTTGGTGTACTAGGAGTCTCCAATTAACGTAATCATGATTGATCCACACATTGCCGGAGTCGTTGTTAATACGTTA
>CAZWUO010000224.1:0-5417 GCA_964636675.1 uncultured Ectothiorhodospiraceae bacterium | reverse complement strand
CGGACTTTAGTCCGTAATACTAACCCACCAGCTTTAGCTGGTGGTTGTTGAGTTCTTTGAGCATGTCGATATGTGACAGGGCGGCAGTGGAGCGTATATTTCGGGAATACAAACCCGATGCTGTCATGCGCTTGGCGGTAGAAAGTCATTTGGAACGAGTGGTTGGTTGGGCTGCTTTTGTGAGGTCACAGAAGCTGAAGGTATAAAATTGTTTGTGGCAGAGTGACTCAAAATTTATTAATAAGGAATGCGCACGTAATAACGTTCTCGTTTGGTGCGTATTCGTTCGTTCAGATTGAGCAAAAGTGCGAAAATAGTCGTTCTATTTCGGGTTTTTACGATTGAAGAATGGGTGAGTACGGGCTGAAGTCGGGATGCAAAATAGAGAGGTTGTCACGTGCACGTTCCTAAACTAATTGGGACGCAAGTTTAATGACATCAAAAAAGAAGAGAGTTGCATTAATTACGGGTGTGACAGGACAAGATGGGGCTTATTTAGCAGAGTTCCTATTAAATAAAGGCTATGTTGTGCATGGTGTAAAACGTAGAGCATCGTCTTTTAATACTGCGCGCATTGATCGCTTATATCGTGATCCGCATGAAGAGGGAGTGAGGTTTTTTCTGCATCATGGAGATTTGACGGATTCGTCAAACCTGGTCCGCATTATCAAACAAACACAACCTGATGAAATTTATAATTTGGCCGCGCAAAGCCATGTAGCAGTCTCGTTCGAGGAACCTGAATATACGGCGAACTCTGATGCGCTTGGTGCTTTGCGTATACTTGAAGCGATTCGTATTCTTGGGCTTGAAAAAAAAACGCGTTATTACCAGGCTTCCACATCAGAGTTGTATGGATTAGTGCAGGAGGTTCCTCAAAAAGAAACTACACCATTCTATCCGCGTTCTCCTTATGCGGTTGCAAAGCTCTATGCATATTGGATCACGGTAAATTATCGTGAAGCATATGGAATTTATGCATGTAATGGTATTTTATTTAATCATGAGTCTCCTTTGCGTGGGGAGAATTTTGTTACGCGCAAAATTACTCGCGCACTGGCACGCATCAAGCTGGGATTACAAAAATCGATCTACTTGGGGAATCTTGATGCTAAACGTGACTGGGGACATGCAAAAGATTACGTTGAAATGCAGTGGTTAATGTTACAACAAGAGCAACCAGAAGATTATGTGATTGCTACAGGTGTACAGTATAGTGTTCGTGATTTCGTGAATGCAGCTGCCGAGGAACTTGGTATTAAGGTTCGCTGGGAAGGTGCAGGTTTAAAAGAAAAAGGCTATGATTCTGCTGGTAACTGCATTGTTTCGATTGACCCACGTTACTTCCGTCCTACGGAGGTCGAAAGTTTGTTGGGAGATCCTTCCAAGGCAAAAAATGAACTAGGTTGGGAACCAAAGATTACCTTTAAAGAGCTTGTTCAAGAAATGGTGCGCGAAGACCTGAAAACCGCTGAGCGAGATGAATTAGTGAAGCAGCATGGGTATCAAGCAAATGATTATCATGAGTAAATTTGTTTGAGGCTTAACCGTAATTTAATAGCAGGGATTGGTGATTCAGCATGGACTGCTATCCTGACCTTGGCTGTTATTCCCCTGTATTTAAAGTTTCTTGGGGTCGAGGCATATGGCCTTATTGGCTTTTTTGTTACATTACAAAGCATTTTTTTACTGCTGGACCTTGGATTGGCACCGACAATAAATCGAGAAGTTGCGCGATGTACTGCGTCGGGAAATATGCAAGATGCCAGAAACCTGTTGCACACTCTGAGTGTACTCTATTGGTGTATGGCTGGCTTGATAGCATTGTTGATGTTTTTATTGTCTCCATATATTGCAAAATATTGGATTAATGCAGAGTCGCTCAGTGAGGAAACGCTTGTGCAAGCATTGATGCTGATGGGCTTCGTCATAGCTTGCCGTTGGCCTATCGGGCTGTATAAAGGTGCGGTGATGGGGGCGCAAAGATTGACGGTTTCCAGCGCCGTCAATATTGTGATGATAACAATCAGCAATGTTGGCGTTGTTGGAATTTTAGCGTTTGTTTCACCAACAATTGAAGCATTTTTTATCTGGCAAGCTTTTGTCGGCCTTTTATATGCGGTTGTAATACGTTTTGTTGCATGGCGAGTTATAGGAATGAATAGCCAAATTAAGTTTGATGTTAATGGTTTGAAGCGTATTTGGCGATTTTCTGCAGGTATGGTTGGTATTTCTTTGTCCGCAGTGATCCTGATGCAACTCGATAAGGCGCTACTGAGCAAGCTTCTTGGTTTAGAGGAGTTCGGAGGGTATGTGCTGGCTGGTGTGTTGGCTAGTGGTTTGTATGTACTTTTAACACCCGTTTTTAATACAATATTTCCACGCATGTCTTTACTTGTCGCTAACGATGATATCGAAACATTAGTTGAATATTACCGGCTAGGGACTTGTTTGTTGACGGCTACACTTTTTCCTATAGCAATTACGGCTGCTTTTTTTTCCCAGGAATTAGTCCATCTTTGGACAGGAAATTTGGCACTTGCTACTAATATTGCACCGGTTGTATCGTTGTTGCTAATTGGTACGGCGATAAATGGGGCAATGCATTTCCCATATGCTGCCCAATTAGCTCATGGTATAACGAGGTTACCGTTGATAATTAATGCAGTATTGTTGGTGATTCTAATCCCGCTAATATTTTTTCTGGCTAATAAGTATGGGGCGGTTGGTGGGGCGTTGGCATGGTTGATTCTTAATGTAATTTATTTGTTTCTTGGAACCTGGTTAACGCACCGTCTCTTGTTAAGGGGGATTGCCATCAAATGGTTGTTGCGAGATGTTTTGGTACCGATGATCTTGTCAGTTATTGTCATTGGCGCAGCTAGTAGTGTTGTGCTTGATTTGCCTTATGCGGACTATATAAAACTGTTAATAAGCGGTGGGCTAGCAGTTTTGGCTACTGCGGTAATTATTTTAGCCTCGCCTCGACTGAGACCCATGGCTTGGGGTAAGTTTGTGAATATTACAAGTTAGTACCGACTAACTTTTCAACTTGATTGTAACTACAGCATAAGGTTAAATACGATGGCTATGGAAGTATTACAAAATGAGAAACAAATAAGTGAAGCGCGTTGTGATTTGGTCAAAAAGGCTGCGTCATTTATAGATACGCCTCTGCAGTCTTTATTGCGGCGATTAAAGCTCCTTGGCGGTATTAAGGTGGGTGATCAAGTAAAGAGTTGGGATGTATTGTCAACAGTAGAATTTATTGAAAAAAATATCAAAAAAGAAGCTACAGTGCTCGATATTGGTTGTTATGCATCAGAAGTGCTTATCTCTCTTCATAAGTTGGGGTTTACTAATTTAAGTGGGGTTGACCTCAATTCGAGTTTGGACAAAATGCCATATTCTGATTCCATCAACTATGTGGTAGATAATTTTATGAGCACCAAATTCGAAGATTCTTCGTTCGATGCGATTACTTCTATTTCAGTTATTGAACACGGCTTTAAAAGCCAGGAGTTACTCAGTGAAATGTCCCGATTGCTCAAACCTGGCGGGTTCTTTATTTCATCGTTTGATTATTGGCCGGAAAAAATAGACACATCTGAAATTAAATTTTTTGGAATGGATTGGCTGATTTTTTCGGAAAATGATGTACGTGATTTTGTGAGTCAAGCGACAAACTATGATTTAATGCCGGTTGGTGACATGAACTTCAAGGGGAAGGATCGGCCTATCAGCTGCTCCGAACGGGATTATACATTTGCGTGGATGGTGTTAAAGAAAGTTACTGGATGATGAGGGTGTTGCTTGTTACAGGATCGTTTCCACCTATGAAATGTGGCGTTGGCGACTACACATTTCATTTAGCGACCGCCTTGTCCAGGAATGATTGTCTTGACGTTGCGGTGCTTACAGATTTGGGTGCGCTCCCAGTGAGCCGTGATAGCGATTTTGTGGTCTTCCCAATTATTAAGGATCGAATGCGCAGCATCTTTCAAACGATCAAAAAACTGCATCGTTGGAAACCAGATGTTATTCATTTTCAGTATCCAACTATGGGCTACAAAGGGTGGGGTGTATTACACATACTCTTGCCGATAGTTGTTTGGCTTATGCGAATACCTGTTTATATGACGTGGCATGAGCCGTTTAGAATTACACGTTTCAGGATTCTTAATAGTATGATTCTAATATTATTTAGTGTAATCCTTCAAGGGTTAATATTTGTAAGACCAAACTATCTTGATTTAATGCCTTCGTGGTTTTCGCGGATTATTAGAAATAAAAACTACCGGATGATACCGAATGCGTCGACGATACCCACTAGAAGGTTAAATGACACGCAAGTATCTGTTGTTCGCGAAAAACTTGGTTTGGTAAGAGCCCGGTTAGTTGTTTTTTTCGGCTTTTCCTTTCCTAACAAAAATGTTGAACAAGTGTTTGAGATCGCAAATGCTAATCGGGATTTTGTTGTGTTAATTACTGACCTGGATCCGTCTCTGGAATATCAAAAAAAAATCCTGGAGATTGTCGGTAGTGAGACATGGAAAGGTAGGGTAAATGTTACGGGTTTTTTGCCAGCTGAGAATGTAGCAGAAATATTAGCATCAGCGGATGCTGTTATTCTTCCGCTGGAAGATGGTGCTGGAGTATGGAACACATCAGTTCATGCAGTTATAGATCAGGGAACTTTTCTCGTGACAACATCTTTGGATGAACGCGGGTATTCACCAGAGAGTAATGTTTATTACTCGAAACCAAATGATATAGCTGATATGAGGGTGGCTTTGAATCTTTACCTTGGACGAAAGCGTAAAAATGAGCAGAATTATAATTTAAGGTGTTGGGATAAAATTGCAAATGATCATTCTGAAATGTACAGGCCTTCCATAAATGGATAATTATGAGTCGCTATAAACTTTCTATTTGTATTCCGACCTATAACTTTGGTGGGTTTATTGGAGAAACGTTAGATTCAATAGTGAGCCAAATGACAGATGATGTGGAAATTATTGTTGTTGATGGAGCGTCTACCGATTCAACTTCTGACATTGTTCAATATTATGTGGATGCTTTTCCGCAAATAAAATATTTTTTACTCGAGGCTCGTGGTGGAATTGACCGGGATATGGCGGTATCTGTGGATCTGGCTAAAGGTGATTACTGTTGGATTTTTAGTGCAGATGATCTAATGAGTCCGGGGGCTGTGAACAGGATATTGTCTGAAATCGATTCGGGTTACGATATCTACTTATGTAGACATAAAAATTGTACAATCGATATGCGTGACCTTGGTTGTCATCCGGTGCTGAATTTAGCGTCTGATGAAAAGTTTTTATTAAAAAACCAAAAAGATAGAGAGGATTATTTTGCACTGGCGATGACAACTGAAGCATTTTTCAGCTTTATGG
>CAZWUO010000223.1:0-5430 GCA_964636675.1 uncultured Ectothiorhodospiraceae bacterium | reverse complement strand
GCACCGCCTACGCCGTTGGTAGTCCGGACAGCGGCACAGTCACGATCAGCGACAACAACGTCACCGTGCCACGAGCGTGAATTTCTTTTAGCGATGGTGTTACTGGTTGTGTCAAGTGAAATATAAGGGGGACATATAAGGGGGACACAATACTTAATTAGCATGTCCATCGTCCTTTTGGCCCGGTTTTTTCTTTTTCAATAAAACTTTCGCCACCCAAAGGTCTGCAGTCGCTCACTACTGCTCGTTTTGGGCGGATGCCTCTTTTATATGCGTCATATTTTAGTGCTAAAAACTGCATTGCCTAAGACCTTACGAATGCAAGCAATGGGGCAATGTCATGATTATCAGCAGCCTGTAGGGCAGCAACATATTCTTGTCGTGCCTCACCAGAGTCGACAAGACTCACTCGTCCCCATGTGAAACGTGATTGACCAAGAGCTATCAGCAATAGGTCAGTTGCAAGACGCGCATGCCGACCATTGCCGTTCGGATAGGGATGTACCCAAACGAGACGATGATGAAATCGTGTGGCAATTTCATCTGGTTCATAAGTGCTATTTTCTATCCAGAAACGGCAATCATCCAAAAGTTGGTGTAGCTCTTGTGGAATGCGGTAGGCATCAACTCCGATATTCAATGAAAATTATAATAAGAGACCTTTGCACGAGCCGGGATTTTGTTCTCTGGCACCAAGAGTAGGCGCTTTAGGCGAGGCAAAAGCGCACGGAATGAGGGAGTTTATCGCTATAAATGACCGATTGAGACCGCTTTTAACGCCGCCAGAGGGTAAAAGAACAATCGTGCAAAGGTCTCAATAAAGTAGGTTATTTATTTTTCTAATGCTTACAACTCTTCCAGCGCCCGTGCCAAGGTGTGCCTGGGACCACTTGAGTTGAACACGGCAACTCATTCAGGATTGTAACAAGGGTGTCCAGTGAGTTCGGTTCAAATAGTTTGGTGCTTAAGGTGTTTTTTACTTATCCAGGTATTTTGTTGGTGAAACAAGAAATGTTAGCTTAATGTAAGTGCTCAGTGAATATTATTCTCCCTTCAATCAACGATGATGCATTTCAAGGATGAGGCATTAAATAAGGGGGATATTAAAGTGATAAAAAATAATGAGATAAAGTATAGGAGTCGTGTTGCAGTTTTGCTCGCAGGATTTTTCTTTGTGTTCAGTGCCTTTACGGTATCAGCACATACCTGGGTTTCAGGGTTTGCGAGTGATAACGATAATAGCGGTGATTATCAACATGTTAGTGAGGAGATTATATCTAAATTCAGAAGCAAGATGAAAGGGTTTTCTGAGAACCATAAATACAGAGGTAGAAGATGTGTTCCAGTTTTAAGAAATAGTGATCAGGAGTTGGGGGCTATTGACTTGTTCAGAAAATACTTCCATAAAGCTGATTATTGTAAATTGCCTCTTTTGCAAGATGCTTTGATGGGTGAGTATCTGCAAACGAATGGAGCTTTTACACAAACCCAAGACCCAAATCTGAAAATTAAGCTGGCTAAAATCGCGAAAATTCTTGCTTTATCCTATACGTGGGAAAGTGCTGAGTCTGGCCGAGGGAGTCTCGGTCCATCAGTAATCAATTCGTTGACGGTCGCGGTGTTTTATTTCAATGAATCTTATGAATTAAATCCTGAGGATACCCAGACACTGGGGTTTTTATCCAGCCTTACGTTAGCTCTGGGGCGTATTCATCGCGATCAGGAATTGGTCGAGGAAGGCATAAGACTGATTGCGTTGTCTATTGATGTTAATCCTGTATTTGGTTTGTTTGCAGCCGCGCAAGGAGAAGTGCGGGCACCGGTTAATTCTCCCGATTTTCAGCGCGGTATCCAAAGGTTTTGGGATTATCAAGATGAATGCATGCAAACCGAGGTTGATCGTGAGAATACCGATTGGACGCCATATCTTCCTATAGAGGGTGGTGAGTATTGGAAATGCGAGAACACCGAAAACTCATTGCACAGAACTGAGGCGTTTTTGTTGATATTTGGCGATGCGTTGTTAAAGGCAGGTGATTTGAAATCGGCTAAAACGATGTACGAAAATGTTCAATATATTTCTACGGCTAAAAACTGGAAGTATAAATACATAGTGAAAAATCGCTTGCATAATCTTGAAAAGGATTACGAGGCATTGCAAACAGCAGATCCGAGCGATGATCCCATGCTGGTGTTTGATTCAAATACAATTCGCTGTTCGGTTTGTCACCAAAAATAATACACGAGAGAGTTAGACGGAAACATAGAGGGCGAGTCCCTCTATGTTTTTTCAAACGAGTAAATTAGGAGCCTCACTCTGCCTTGCAGCATGGTTTAGGTTATTGTTTGTCGTTAATTTATGGATTGGTTTTCATTGCGGGCGTCAGCTATAAAGCGAGTTGAGATACGCAAAATCTGCGGTGGAGTGAGCCAGGGGATACCCACTGTCAGTGATCGTATCGCACAAATGGTGGTAAAGCTGCTGGTTGAACCGAGATTGGAACGGCTGTTTCCACCCTGACTCATACGGTTGTCGTCCCAACGCGCTAGTCGATAAGCCCAATGACAAAGTAGTTATAGAGTGCTTTTTGGCTGTTAAACGGATTGCTTTCATTGGCGATCTCGTCGACATAACTTTCTATAAGATCAATGATTCGTAGCGCGGTATTGAGTTCGGCTTCGGTCAGGGAGCGAAACTGGTTTAACTCATACCATGCGCGTAAATTGCTAGCTGGCCAAGCCAGTCCATACGCCGAATTCTCTACCAGCCCCTGGGTTGCCATATATTCGATGCTTATATCGAGATGTGATTGCAGCGGCGCATAATAAACATCATCGGCGTCTAGAATCGATAAAAGTGCTATCATCCCTGACACAATATACCCATGGAATTTCAATTGGGCATTGTCATTATCGTGGGCGTAGGCTTGCAGCCTGCCATTTGCGTTTAGGAAGCCGGAATAGACGCCATAACGATGTAGCTCTCTTGCATGGTCACGATAGCGTGCATCATTAGTAGCCTTGTACGCATAACTCAGGCCTTTAATTAATGCGGAGTTGTAGTGTATGTTATTAGCAATGGGTTTATCCAGAATCCAATTTGCAGCGGCACGTATTGCAGGTAGAACGTCATTGTTATTTGAATTGATATAGTAGCGAGAGAGCGTGGTTAAGGCATAACCATGGTCGAAATAAAGATGTTCGATCTGCTGACCCGGTAGTCTAACCGCCCATCCATTGACTATGCATGTATGACATTGACTATTTATCAGGTCACGAACAGCTGCGCCAAACTCAGGGTTGTTAACGTCGGCGGGAAAGGGGAATACACCCGTACCACCTTCGAATTGTGCTTTGAGCAAATAGGAAATAACATCTTGTTCACGCTGCGCAAACAGTGCGGAGCCGGCAATTCCGCGGTTATTTAATTCGCCATATACATCCGCACGCCAATAACTATCTCTTAATACCATACGATAGCCGTATTTGTTACTACCCCATGTTCCGCGTCCATCGTAGATATTTTCACTCATCGTATGTAGCGGGTTAAACATTTCGTTATCAGGGCCAGGATTCCCTGGCTCTTCTGGTTCACTGCCGGGGCCATTATTCGAGATGACTTTTAAGTATTTTAAGATCATCAAAATATCTGTTCTTAAGCCGTTGGCATCTACTTTTTGCGAGTCATAAGACGCTGGTAAGCCGGTGTTTTTATCGACCTCTAAACCGAGGTCATGTAATGCTGCACGTGCATCTATCGACAGGTGCATGGTGGCAGGTTCCCCGTTTGCGACATCTTGCACACCCGAAGAATCGACAATGTAGAGGCCATAGGTTTCGGCGGCTTGCGCAATATGCTGGCCTTGAGGTGTGGTGAGTGCCAAGCTTCCCGCAAGCCCTGGTGGCAGCGCGAGCAATGCACCCATCGTATAGTTTTCATCACTGCCTCTATAGGCACGGACACCATCGTTCCAGCTATTGTCGGAGTCACGAGCAGGCCAAATAAAACGTGGATTAGCTGAGAACCTCACTTGAGGCATGTTGATCGCAATCGCATGCTCAATGCCATTATTCAGCTCACCCTCGCGAATAACGCCACCAAGCGGTGACAAGCGAGAAGCGCGGCCAGGGACTCTTTCAGTACCATCACCGCTAAGGGCATTGGAGTTATGTGCTTCGGGGTCAGCCACATTCTTGCCAAAGCCAAGAATAGGGCCGCCAGCACAACGCCAGCCGCCTATCCCTGCCGAGGTTTCACCTGAATCGGGATTGACGATAACAAATGCGCCGTTGCCATTTGGCTTCCACGCTAAGCTAGTGCATGCATTTTCCGAAAGTTTGCGTGCATAGAGTCTGTTATTACCACTCATGGCCGTTATTGCGCGGAATGGAAAATTCCAGCCGGTGTTATTTAAAATATCAACTTCGGGAATATTGGCACTTGGGTTTGTGTAGCAAATGGAAACGATATCCAGGTCTACATGAATGGGGGCTTGCGAATTTGTCACAGACGTGTCGGGAAACAAAGTGTCTATTTGGGTGATCTCATGATATGTCGCAGTGGAAGGAATACGTTTATACCAAAACGAGTCTTCCCTAAAGGGTTTTTTTAGCTGATCGGGTTGATCAAAAATAGGCTTTTTTGCAAAACATTCTGCATAATTTGTTGAGCTATTATTTGTTGAATTGATGAATGTTTCATCTTGCCAAGTGCTAATAAGGCGATTGTCGTTAGCGTAAGCCAATAATGGCGACGTTAATAACATGCAAAATATTAACCTTGTGATCATGAAAATCTCCTGATTACCCTGGGATTTTAAAGGATATAATGGCAAGACTGAAATATGATTCTACATGACTCACTATTAATAAACATTATTCGTTAGGGAAATATGGCGTGAGAAGCCGATAGGTATTCAATGAATACAGGGAGAGCTTTCTTAGTACACCAACCCTATTATATTGACTGAACTGTCAATAGGGTGCCGCTCAAAAAAGGTGAATTACTAATGGATAGAGCCTTCATCGATTCGAGGGGCTTGCCATTACCATTGGCTAGTAGTTATTATTGGTGCCAATAATATTTATCAATTTATCAATTTATCAATTTACCAATTTACCAATTTACCAATTTACCAATTTACCAATTATAGGTTCTCCTGCATGGGACTCTCATTCAATAAGTTTATACCCATGCCGGGTGTACACAAATAGCTTCACCGGTAGTTTTAAGCGCCACCTTTTTTGCATTCGTAAAAATGTGCCGCTTTGAAATTGTTCTGTGAGCTAAGCGTTCAAGCGTAAGCGAAAAGCACAGGGTTTCGCTTACGAATAAACTGCAGAGGTATCTGTTAAATGCTGGCTCAATTTCTTAAAAAAAATGCTCGCACAATGCCGGTAAAATTATTGATGTTTATCGGTAATCTCTGG
>CAZWUO010000222.1:0-5459 GCA_964636675.1 uncultured Ectothiorhodospiraceae bacterium | reverse complement strand
AAAAAGGATAAACCAATGGCTGATTTAAAATTACAAGCGGTAATCTCGGTAGCTAACAAAGCAAGCGCACCGCTACGACAAATTAATTCTGATCTGAACAAGATGCGAGCGCCCTTACGCGGGTTAATAAAGTCAGTCAAAGGACTAGATCGGGCCAGTGGCTTTAGAGAGCTGCGCGGCAGTGTTGCTGGTTTATCTGGCCAGTTGGCAAAAGTTGGGGTGGTAGGTGTGGGAGCTGCTGCTGGGCTAGTTGCTGCAGTTAGTAAAATGGCAGCGACAGGTGACGAAATAAGCAAAACGGCTACTAACTTTGATATTTCTACGGATGCCCTGCAGGAATGGCGTTTTGTTGCAGAGCGTTCCGGCGTATCCACTGAGACCATAACCAAATCTATGCAGGCGTTCACGAAGCGTCTGGCAGAAGCTAGAAACGGATCAGGGGAGTTATTTGGGTTGTTAAAAAAGGTGAATCCAGAATTCTTAACCCAGGTATTAGCGATTGATAACAACACAGACGCCTATGATTTTATGATTAAGGCAATGGCCAAATTACCCGACCAGCAACGACAGATATTACTAGGGGATAAGGCTTTTAGTGAGGCTGGTCGAGAGCTAGTTAAGATTACTGCACAGGGTGCGGACGAGATAGAGCGGCTTAAGAAAGAGGCTCGGGAGTATGGTTTTGTTTTGGACAAAGAAACACTAAAAAAGTCGTCAAAATTTCGAGATATGCTGACAAATGTATCCTCCGTGATTAGGAATTTATCCTTTGCTATCGGCTCGGAACTCATGCCAGAGATAGCCTCATTAGTGAAGGGGCTGCTGGATTGGTACAAGCTAAACAAAGATGTTATTAACGTTAAGGTGGCTGAGTTTGCTAAAAAAGCAGCGAAGAGTATTAAGGAGCTTGCAAAGTGGGTTGTGGATATTGCACCGGGTGTTTTTAACTTTGTTGAAGCCATGGGGGGGCTGAAAACAATTGCCATTGCGGCAGCGGCTATATTAGCCGGGCCTTTATTGGGGGCCATAGTCACGCTCGGCGTTGCTTTAACAGCGACCCCACTAGGGGCGTTTATCACGGCTGTCTCGGTTCTTGGGGTTAGTGCAAAAGCGTTATACGATAATTTCGAGCCTTTTAGGGAGCTTATGATAGGCATTGTGGAAAGTGTTGTTGAATTCATAGACCTTATTGCCAATAATAGCCTTGTTTCCACTTTATCAGGCTTAGCCAAAAGTTTATTTGATGGGGGTGAAAAGCTATTTCCTGAAATCCCTCCTGCTACTCAAGAGTTGGTAAGAACCGTCACTGATAAGGGTCAGCCCAGTCTATTACAACAGGCTAGGTCACCTGTTTCCAAAAGCTCTGGTTTATTAACACGGGGACAACAAAAAACCGAAATGGCCGGAAAAGTCGAAATGGTTATTAAGTCAGAAGCCCCTGTAAAGGTAAACAAAATCACATCTAACAATCCTGATTTTGGACTGGATGTTGTTTATTCTGGCAAGAGTTTAATGGCACTTTAGATAATTGTCTTGACACACGCAACTAACCGCCCTATCCTAAAAAGGCACTGGCAAAATCCAGTGCCGGGATTGAGAACCCGTTTTAGCCAAGGCGATAAAAACGCCACTTAAACCAGTGGTTTTTTTGTGCCTGTAAAAAGGCATTAGTCCATTTATCTATTATGATGGGCTGTATTGGGCATCTTTCGGGGTGGCCGTCCTTGGTCGGTATTCTCAACCTGATACAGTCCGTCACCCTGCGATTGAGAACAATGGGAGGCGGTTAATAATCCGAACCAAGGAGAAACCGCAATGTGTAAGCACACCCAAAAACCAAATCCATCCCAGAAAGGTCCGATTTCAAATCGTATCTATTCAGCTAAACAGCCAGTAACCCAGCAAATCACCCATAAAACCACTAGGCTAAAATCCTTCTTTTCCCTTGTAGATTCCAACAGGGAAACCATAGCCACTGACTTATCTATTGAGCAAGCCCAACCAATCTCTGACAGAATTGTTGGATCGTTAATCAAGTTTCAAAGAATGGAAGGTGCATCATGAAAGAATTAGGAACAATCTACAGTGCAACAAGTATTCCCGATATTTTAGATATTGGTGACATGCTGGGAAAAGCAACCACCCATGAAAAAGGCTATATTCAAATTCCCTCTGATGCTGAAGGACATGAGAATTTATTAAACATAGCTGAACGTGCTCAATGGACGATTAACCGAGGTATGGGCGCTATAGGCCATGCCCTGGCTACAAGTGATAGCATAGATGAAGTCACACAGGACTTAGGCTGGTTACTAAATGGCTTAGCCGATCTGAATACACAACTTAGTAATGCTGAAGAGGCAATTAAGGAATCACAACGGCATTTATCAGATAAGGAGGATAAGAAAATGAATCACTCCATCAAAACCAGTTTCCAAGAAGCCATGCTGTTGGTAGATTATGCAATTAAAACGGCGTTAGTAGAGTTAAGCGAGCTGGATCAGCAGTCTATAAAAACACTTCAATCCAATGCAACAACTAAAACCGAAATTATCACTTTATTAACCGGTGTAGAGTCTGCTAAAAACTCGTTGATTCAAGCATCGAGAGCAGCAAAGGGATTAATCCATAAAAATATAGAGGTGGTGCAATGAATAAATTTGTCACAATTAACGATAAAAAAATAGAAATTCCATCGCGATCGTTTACGGCAGGAAATGCCAGTGCCCTTTTGTTCGCTGGCCATGTTTTTCATTCATGTGAAAAGCACAAATTAAGCGTTACGGAAGAAGATCGCAATGTCATTATTGAACAGCTTGATGCTGCAGAAGGTTGGTTATTTCCTGCTATTAACGGGATGGGAGAAATGATTTCAGCGCTTGATAAGGACCAGCTTGAGGATACATCATTAAACAACACAGGGTATTTAATTTCAACTCTGACTGAGTTGCTTCAGTCAGTGCAACAGGCTCGAAGATTGGTTTCAGTTTGTCTTCCCGAAGGACAAGAAGTCCACTAATGAATAACTAGTATAAATGGCACTCAGCTTAATAATCAGTTGAGTGGGTAGAATTGCAATAGAAATATATTAATCTGAAACTGTAAGCTTGGTTGGCTAAAGCCTTGGTGAGAAATTACCAAGGCTTTTTCATTCCTGGCTTATTCAAAAGTAATAGAACCTGTAGTAGCAGTATTTCCTTCACCATAAGCAACAGTAGCATTACCTTGGTTGATTGATTTATTTAAAACGATAGATTTTGAAACAGTTGAATCTTTAACGTTAATAGAACCTGTACTTGCTAAGTTGTCATACCCATACGCTATAGTAGCGTTGCCTTGGTTGATAGATTTATTAAGTACGATGCTTTTTTCTATTTTAGATTCAGCCATTACGTTGAATGATAAAACTGATGTTAATGCGAATACTGCTACTGATGATAATGTTTTCATGGTGATACCCGAATGTTGTTTAATAAAAGTAAACGTTTTTCTTAAAACGTGGGTCTATGATACAAAGTGATGAGATATTAAGATGTGAGTTGATTACCTGAGTTTTGTGATTTATTTACATCGAAATGCAACAACAGGTTTATAGACCAAGAATTAACAATATTTTAAATTAGGAGTAGGAAATATATAATCCTATACTATATTTATTAGTGTAATACAGTCTTGTTTGGCAGAAAGCCCCTGTGAGAAATCGCTAGGGCTTTTTTTATATCTCGATTATTGTTATAGACCTTTGCGAACATAAATTTGAATATCAATCCAATCATAATTTCGTTATGACAAAATAAAATTTAGGCATAAGAGCTTGGCTTATGTAGGTGTGCTACAAGCGATCTCTTAAGAATAATATGATTAAATACTAAATCGTGGGTCGACAAAAAAGAAAGAAGTTGATATAAATTGAAGCTCACTATGTCAGTGAAATAAACCATTTAGAAATACATTGCGAGGAAAACATGGACTTAATTGATCGTATAAAAGAAATTTCATCAAGAATACCAAAGCAAATGGAGCACATTCAAACTGAAGAAGCTACAAAGAATGCTTTTATTATGCCCTTCATCAGTTCACTTGGTTATGATGTATTTAATCCAATGGAAGTAATACCCGAATTCACAGCTGATGTTGGAACGAAGAAAGGTGAAAAGGTAGACTATGCTATAAAAAAAGATAATGACATTATTATTCTGATTGAATGTAAGTGGTCTGGAGCTGATTTGCATAAAGATCATGCTTCTCAGTTGTTCCGATATTTTTCAGCTACGGAAGCAAGATTTGCTATATTAACAAATGGTATCGATTATGAATTTTATTCTGATATAGATGAACCAAATAAAATGGATTCAAAACCATTTTTCGAATTTAACATTCTACATTTTGAAGATCATCAAATAGATGAACTAAAGAAATTCACAAAATCCGCATTCTCGCTTGAAGATATTTTAACAACAGCTAGTACTCTTAAATATGCTGGGTCAATTAAGAAAATTCTAGAAGAAGAACTTAAAAATCCGTCAGAAATGTTTGTTCGTTTTTTTGCTTCCCAAGTTTATGATGGACGTCTAACACAGCCTGTAATTGAGCAGTTTACGAAAATAGTAAAAGAGGCAAGAGCTCAATTTGTAAATGAGCGAATAAATGAACGCCTTAAATCTGCTTTATCGGCAAATGGATCAGAATCAACTTCTGAGCTCGCTGTAGAACCAGAAATAATAATTGATGCATCATCCGGACAAGATGGCATAGAAACAACTCAAGAAGAAATAGATGGTTACAATGTTGTGAAAGCCATTTTGCGAGAAGTTGTAGATGTCAAGCGCGTTACAATGAGGGATACTAAAAGTTATTGTGGTATTTTGTTAGATGATAACAATCGTAAGCCAATATGCCGACTTCATTTCAATTATGCTAAAAAATACTTAGGAGTATTTTCTGGTAAGAATGAAGAACGAATTGAGATTGATAATGTCGACGATATCTTTAAGTATACGGATCAAATAAAATCTGTAATCGCACAATATAATGAATCTTAGCCGGTGCAAAGAATATCGTGGGCATGTAAGCTTTGTACCTTGTTATTAGAAATATTCTGCGGTTGAATGATGGCGTGAAGGTTCCTACCGAAAACCAGAAAGATTAAGCCTATTAAAGTCATGCTGAAGTTTCTAACCAAATGCGAGAAATATTACTGATGTTAATGATGACTTAAGCTTCTAACCAAAATTAAGAAAGTGCATAGCTTTGGTTAGTGCTATGGGCTTTTAATAGAAAGGGCAGTATTAACGCGTGAAAAGCACGGCAGCAAAAGCATTTGACGGTAACTATGACGGTAACAACAAGTTTTAACTCTAAGTAATATTAATTAAAAGAACATGTTGTGTTATTTATTCGAACTCCTTGCTCTCCGCCATTTAAGCAATTGATAAATATCTCTTTTATTTAGAAACTTT
>CAZWUO010000221.1:0-5487 GCA_964636675.1 uncultured Ectothiorhodospiraceae bacterium | reverse complement strand
AAGGGCGAAATATCCAAGGTGCGAAGCAAACCGGCGAACGATTTATGACCTATAGCCCCGGTGATCCTGGTTTAATAGGTGATCTACTGGCAAATGGCGTCATTATCGATGTTAAGCCACCGGAGCAACAAGGTCTGCTGATGCAGATTTTCATTTCGTGGTTTCCGATGCTGTTGTTAATTGGAGTGTGGATTTTCTTCATGCGCCAAATGCAAGGCGGTGGCGGTGGACGGGGTGCTATGTCATTTGGAAAAAGCAAGGCGCGCATGCTGAGCGAAGACCAAGTTAAAGTGACTTTTGCAGATGTCGCAGGTGTTGAAGAAGCTAAGGACGAAGTCGGAGAGATTGTTGAGTTCTTACAAGACCCATCCAAGTTTCAAAAATTAGGTGGCAAGATACCTCGCGGTGTTCTCATGGTAGGCGCTCCGGGTACGGGTAAAACCTTGCTTGCTAGGGCAATCGCTGGCGAGGCCAAAGTGCCTTTCTTTACGATATCAGGTTCTGATTTTGTTGAAATGTTTGTCGGTGTTGGCGCATCTCGAGTTCGCGACATGTTTGAGCAAGCTAAAAAACATTCACCCTGTATCATTTTTATTGATGAGATTGATGCAGTAGGCAGACATCGTGGTGCAGGACTGGGTGGTGGCCATGACGAACGTGAACAAACATTAAACCAACTATTAGTTGAAATGGATGGTTTTGAGGGCAACGAAGGTGTCATTATTATTGCCGCAACCAATCGTCCTGATGTGCTAGATCCTGCATTGCTCAGACCAGGGCGCTTTGATAGGCAAGTGACTGTTCCTCTCCCTGATGTGCGTGGTCGTGAACAAATTTTAAAAGTTCACATGCGTAAAGTACCAATGGCCGATGACGTTAAACCGCGTGTTATTGCCCGCGGTACCCCAGGGTTCTCAGGGGCCGATCTTGCAAATCTGGTTAATGAAGCGGCATTATTTGCTGCAAGATCGGATAAAAAACTCGTTAGCATGAACGAGTTCGAAAAAGCGAAAGACAAAATCATGATGGGTGCAGAACGTAAATCCATGGTGATGAACGAAGACGAAAAGAAACTTACGGCTTATCACGAAGCAGGTCATGCCATCGTTGGTTTGTTAGTGCCTTCGCATGATCCTGTATACAAAGTGAGTATTATCCCACGCGGTAGAGCTTTGGGTGTGACCATGTTTTTGCCTGAGGAAGATAGATACAGTTACAGTAAGCAACGTTTGGAGAGTTCGATCTCTAGTTTATTTGGTGGCAGAATAGCTGAAGAGATAATTTTTGGCGCTGAATATGTGACCACAGGTGCATCGAATGATATCCAAAGAGTGACCGAGATATCGCGTAATATGGTCACTAAGTGGGGGCTTTCTGAGCGCTTGGGGCCGATGGTTTATAGCGAAGAAGAGGGCGAAGTATTTCTAGGGCGATCGGTTACGCAAAGTAAGACCGTCTCTGATGAAACAACCCGGATAATTGACGAAGAAGTTAAAGCGATTGTTGATCGGAATTATGAGCGCTCACATAAATTATTAACCGACAACTTGGATAAATTGCACGCAATGGCAGATGCGTTGATAAAATATGAAACCATTGACCGCGGGCAGTTAAGTAATATTATGGAAGGTAAGGAGCCAGGAGACCCAAGTAATTGGGATGAGGATGACCTGGATCGCGATCATAAGTCTTACGATACTAAATCTTCTAAGGCGTCCGAAGAAGATTCCAGTGAAGAAGACAAAAAGAAGGAGACTAAGACGAGTAATAAATCTGATGACAAAGCCGGTGATGGATTAGGTGGACCGGTCAATCAGGCCTAAGCTTTTTGTCAATTTAGCAGGAAGAAAACTTGTATTAGACAAACCCCGTATTATGGGCATATTAAATATTACCCCCGATTCCTTTTCGGACGGGGGTAATTTTTTGTCCGTCAAAAATGCGCTAATTCATGCAGAAAACATGTTGGCTCAGGGAGCTGATATTATTGATGTAGGGGGGGAGTCTACCCGTCCTAATGCGTTAGCAGTGAGTGAAAAAGAAGAGTTATCGCGTGTTATCCCAATCATAAAAGCCTTAAACTCGGCATTTAACCCCATTATTTCGATAGACTCAAGCAAAGCAAAAGTTATCCACGCGGCCATTTCAGAAGGTGCTTTGTTGGTTAATGATGTGCGGGCCTTGAGAGAGCCTGAAGTATTGAGCACCGTGGCTAATAGCGACGTTGGTGTTTGTTTGATGCATATGCTGGGACAGCCACGTACTATGCAAGTGAATCCTGCGTATGATAATGTGTTAGATGATGTGAGTTCGTTTTTGCTGGAGCGTGTTGCGGCGTGTCGCCAAGCGGGCATCGCAAAAGAACGGATTATTGTTGATCCCGGTTTTGGGTTTGGCAAGTCACTAAAACATAATTTATTGTTATTGAAAGAATTAAATAAAATAGTGAGTCTTGGCTTTCCGGTTTTAGCAGGATTGTCTCGCAAGAGTCTGTTTGCAAAACTATTAGGTTTGCCAACCCATAAAAGGCTGGCACCGAGTATTGCTGCAGCGGTAATCAGTGTGGCGCATGGAGCTTCAATCGTGCGGGTACATGATGTTAAAGAAACCGTGGAAGCGCTTAAGCTATTTAGCGCGGTCAATAACGCGGAGTAAAAGGTTTTTACAAGCCCGATAACCTACCGTTATAAGAATTTACCCCATAGCCCTATAAAGGAGTATTGCAATGGAGAAACGCCATTTTGGAACCGATGGTATTCGTGGGAAAGTGGGAGAGATGCCGATTGATCCAGAATTTGTTTTAAAGCTCGGTTGGGCGGCGGGTCGTGTATTAACCCAGGGTAAGTTTGGGAAAGTAGTTATTGGAAAAGATACCCGAATTTCCGGTTATATGTTTGAGTCGGCGCTACAAGCAGGGTTGTCAGCAGCGGGTGTTGATATTCGTTTGTTGGGGCCGATGCCTACCCCTGGCATTGCTTATTTGACCCGAACTTTACACGCTAAAGCGGGGATTGTTATTAGCGCATCTCATAATCCTCATTATGATAATGGCATAAAGTTTTTTTCCTCCGAAGGGACTAAATTAGCGGATGATATTGAGTACGCAATCGAAGCTGAAATTGAAAAACCGATGACTACCGTGGAGTCAGGACAGCTTGGGCGAGCCAAAAGAATTGTCGACGCAGGCGGTCGGTATATCGAATTTTGCAAAGCCTCAATACCGCTTTCCACTGAATTTAGAGATCTGAAAATCGTTGTAGATTGCGCACACGGTGCAACGTATCACGTAGCTCCTAGTGTATTCAAGGAGCTTGGTGCAACCGTGTTTGCTGTTGGTATAAGTCCCAATGGCTTAAATATTAACGAGGGTTGCGGTTCGACCCAGCCAAAATTGTTGCAAGAAGAGGTATTAAAGCGCGAGGCTGATATTGGCGTTGCGCTTGATGGCGACGGTGATCGCTTAATCATGGTGGATGAAAAAGGTGAAGTTGTCGATGGTGATGAGTTGTTGTACGTCATTGCTCAATCGCGTAAAAAACAAAATTTGCTAAACGGGGGTGTTGTAGGGACTTTAATGAGTAATTTTGGTCTTGAGCAGGCATTTGAGCAAGACAATATACCCTTCGAGAGAGCAAGAGTTGGAGATCGTTATGTGATCGAATCTTTAAAGAAAAACGCCTGGGTGCTGGGTGGTGAATCATCAGGACATATTATTTGCCTTGATCGTACAACCACCGGGGATGGCATCGTATCGGCGTTGCAGGTGTTATCCGCTTTACAAGAAACTGGGCGGACGCTGCATGAATTAAAGTCAGGTATGCGCAAATTTCCCCAAGTGATGATTAATGTGCGCGTGAAAAAGAAAGTTATTCTCGATAAAATCCAGGGCTTAGATGCTGCGGTAAAGAAGATAGAAAAAAAGTTAGCGGGTAACGGTCGCGTATTATTACGTCCCTCCGGTACTGAGCCAGTGGTGCGTGTTATGGTGGAAGGAAGCAATGCTATCGAGGTCAACGAACTTGCAAACGATCTTGCAGAAACTGTTGAGTCATTGATTTCCAAGCGATAACTTGTTTTTTTGTGATGATTTTTTGAGTTTCTATATTCGAAATGGGGTTGTTTTCATCTTTTTTGTGAGTAATACCTCGCGGCAGTCAGTGCCCAAGATGAGAAAAGTTTCATAAAGAGTTATCTAGGCCTGTTGATTTTTGGGGAATCTCTCGTTAAGCTTCCCGGCTTTTACCTGATTGGGGAAGTTTTATATGCGCAAGCCGATGGTCGCAGGGAATTGGAAAATGAATGGTTCCAGGGAAGGTGCAAAAGAGCTCCTAAAAGGAATCATTGCCGGATCGAGCGATCTAGGCGAGGTCGATGTGGTCGTTTGTCCGCCATCCATTTTAATGGCTGATGTCGCTGCACAGTTGGCGGATAGTCGGATTTCTTGGGGTGCGCAAGATGTTGCTACTGCTGAGTCTGGCGCATTTACCGGGGAAATATCTGCGGGAATGCTCAATGATTTCGCCTGTAGGTATGCTATTGTAGGCCACTCAGAGCGACGGGCATTATTCCATGACACGGATGAAGTCGTTGCTGAAAAATTTCAAGCGGCGCAAACAACAGGCTTGATTCCTGTGCTTTGCGTCGGTGAGTTGCTCGAGGAGCGTGAGGCAGGGGTAACCGAGCAGGTTGTTGAGAAGCAACTCTCTGCCGTCGTACAGCGCTGCGGAATCACCGCTCTTAAAGAGGCGGTTATTGCTTATGAGCCCGTGTGGGCAATAGGCACTGGAAAAACGGCATCACCGCAGCAAGCTCAGGCGGTACATGTTTTTATTCGTACATGGCTGAGTACTCAAGATGCTTCTGTTGCCGAATCGATGCAGATCTTATACGGGGGCAGTGTAAAGGCAAATAATGCTATAGAGTTGTTTGCTCAAAAAGATATCGATGGTGGCTTGATTGGCGGGGCTTCTCTGCAAGCAGATGAGTTTCTGGCAATATGTCGGGCGGCCAAATAAATTAACTTAATATCTAATATATAGAAGACCACAATGGATAGTATTTTTATTTTAATTCATTTAGTAATCGCGGTTGGATTAGTTGCGTTAGTATTATTGCAGCAAGGCAAAGGCGCAGATATGGGAGCCGCATTTGGTGGCGGTTCATCGCAAACTGTATTTGGGTCGCGAGGGTCAGGAAACTTTCTTACGCGGGTGACTGCGGGGTTAGCGACTGCGTTTTTTATCTCCAGTCTTACCTTGGCTTATTTTTCAGGTCAAGTGAAACAATCAGACAGCGTGGTAGACGGCGTGGAGTCGCAACCCGCTGTTGTTGAAATGGACATTCCCGCCACTTCTCCATTCAATGAAAGCGAAGTCCCGCTGGTGCCAGAAGAAAAACCCATAAGCGATATTCCTGAATAATTAATGCTATTAGCCGATGTGGTGGAATTGGTAGACACGCTATCTTGAGGGGGTAGTGGCGAAAGCT
>CAZWUO010000220.1:0-5531 GCA_964636675.1 uncultured Ectothiorhodospiraceae bacterium | reverse complement strand
GATGCCCATACTAGCATGTATCGGAAAAAATTGATGTTTCTTTAAGTTTTGTGCAAATGACGGTGTAAATATTAGCGGTATTTAGGATCTCAGGCTATCATTTTGACTTCAAAATTTCCTCAAATAATGAATGTATTCGGTCGACACATTTGTCCCATCTATAATTTTGCGATTCAATTGCGCCTTGATCAGCAAGGCGGGTCCTCAGTTCGGGGCTGTTCGCCAGTTTCGCAATGGAGACGGCCATCTGATCCAGATCATGCGGATCAACCAATAAGGCCGCTGAGCCTATTTCTTTCATGGAAGAATTGTTGGATGTAAGGATTGGAACACCGCTAGCGTATGCTTCCGCAATCGGAAAACCAAATCCTTCGGAAAACGATGCATACAAAACCGCTAGACTACCTTGGTATAATGAAGGCAAATCTTCATCGGGAACAAACCCCAATAACTGCACCTTTTCTTTGCGCTTAAGCGTATCAAGCGTTTTTTTAAACTCTTCTGGTAGCCAGCGCTCTACACCGGCGATAACTATAGGTATATTTACGTTGGCCATTTCATATGCCTTTAAGATTCCAGCCAGGTTTTTTCTTGGCTCAATGGAGCCTACAAACAGAAAATAACCGCCTTTTGTTAAGCGATATTTATCCAGAATTCGCAAAACAAGTCTTTTGTCGAGCCGAATAAAGAAACTTTCGTCGACACCAGGGTGGGCAAATGCAATTTGATGATTTTCTGATCTTAGTTGCCTTTCATCAATAAAGCTTTTCAGGTCGTCCTGCACGTATTGGGACACTGTAATTGTTAAGCCAATGCGTTCCAATATTTCAGGCAGGAATTTCTCCATATATTTCACACCTTCCTTTGTATGATTGTAAGGAATTCGTATTTGGGTAATGTCGTGAACGGTGTATATGGTAGGTGCATTACATTCTCTTGAGATCGTTGATGTTGGGAAATAAATCACATCAGCTTCGCAGTGATCCATTTCTTTATGGAGAATATCCCACTCCTGGTCGATGTTATTCACTTCAGCTCGTGAGACAACTATTTTGATATTCGTTTCATCGAAAGGCAGATCATCGGGATTCTTGTGGTTTGAGATCAGCAAAACGTATTCGTCATTAGGGAAGCGGTGGATCAGGTTATCAACCACTCCACGGACATATCTGCCCAGTCCTGCCCTAAAAAAATACTGCCTAGCATCTATGGCGATTCGCATTAGGAATTGTCTAATAGTTAGTTAAAATTAAGGAATGACCTCACATGCTAAAATGGATTTGAGAAAAAACAAACTATAGCGCGGAGGTCATGTAAGAAGAGTAAACGAAAAGAGTATTGATGGCAATAGAGGTGAATTCTGTGCAACTAAAAGAAGAGATAAAAACAGCGCATATAATTAGCGTACGCTCAAAAATAAAACTTACCGAAGAAATGTCTGGCGGACGTATGAGCATCAAGGTGTATGCGGGAGGGGGAGCTTGTTCCGCTGATGGGTGTGTTTTATGTGGTCAGCTCCGGCACCACCAAAGTTGGAAGCTCAGGTTCCTACTACTGGGCAGGCAAAATTCCTGCGGCTCAGTTTTTCACCGCTGTGCCGGTCGGGCAGCGTTACCTTTTTTGTCATGGTCATAACATTATGGTTACGAGAACCGGTTTATAAATCTGAATAGCAAACGCCGACCTAATCCCTTTTGGCTTGACAGGCAGGAGTTGAATCAATACTATCACTCCTTTACATTTTCCGATTAGGGCTGTAAATCATGCGGGTCGGTAGCTCAGGTGGTAGGGCAGATGCCTTTTAAGCAGCAGGTCGAAGGTTCACAAGTCCTTTCCCCCAGGCACCATTAATACAATGGTTTAGATCCAGTCATATTGCGCTCTATTATTCTCTCCGGTTATCTTAAACAAAGTCCTGAATTGATTTTTTATGGATGACATTAGAACTCTTGCCGATACATGGGATGAGTGGGCGCAAAAAGACCCATTGTGGGCGGTTCTGACCAATCATGATAAAAAAGGTGGACTATGGGAAAAAGATGAATTCTTCCAGACAGGGAGAGAGCATGTTAAAATCTGGCTGAAATATATAAAAAACGATTTGGGTCGTACTATAAATCACGGCGTAGCTCTCGATTTTGGGTGTGGAGTAGGGAGGCTGACAAGGGCGTATAGCAAATATTTTGAACAGTGTGTTGGTGTTGATATTTCCCCAACAATGATAAAGTTAGCGAAAAAATTCAACAAGAATATAAAAAATTGCAATTTTCAATTAATAACTTCAAACGATCTAAGAGAATTTCAGTCTGACAATTTCGACTTTATATCGGCATACATAGTTTTGCAACATATGAGCCCGGAACATACAAAAAGGTATATCAAGGAATTCATCAGAATAATGAAACCAAACGGTATTCTGATGTTTCAGATTCCTGGTAAAAAGGCAAAGATATTGCCAATTGAGGCTGGCGCATACAAAGCTGAATTTGAATTAATCAAATGTAGCAACAAAATGCAAGCAGGGGGGGTGTATGAACTGGTGGTGCGAGTGCTAAACGTCAGTTCGGTTTACTGGCGAAGCGACTGGCATCTTAAACTGTGTAATCATTGGCGAACGGATAAGGGTGAACTGGTTATAATTAATGACGGAGCCACTCCTTTACCAGGAGCACTCGGGTGCCAGGAAGCGATTGATTTACATTTAACTGTTATGGCGCCATTTACTTTGGGGAAATATTTTTTGGAGTTAAACTTGTTGCATGATGGCGTTACATGGTTTTCCAAAAAAGGCTCCCAAACATTAAAGATTCCTGTCAATATTTTGAGGTGTGACGAAAAACAATCTGTTCGCATGGCCACAAAAGGAGAAACCATGCTGCCCAGGATGGAGATGAATTGTATTCCAAAAGAAGAAATGAAAGAGTTTATAGAAAAAGAATGTGCCGCACAATTTATTCATATAGCGAAAGATGAATCGGCTGGATTTCAGTGGGAAAGCTATATGTATTATGTAACAAAGATTAAATAATGTTCGCAATTTTTTCTGTATGAGCCTTCACAATAGCTTCCATCTCATCACGGCCGTTTGGGGCGATGAATATTTGTCGACCTTTCTGGAGGTTACACTTCCCAACCACCTTTCAAAAGGAAATCTTGACGCATTTGATGCGAGCAAGGATGCAATCTATAAGATTTATACCTCAGAAAAAGATTTAAATCGTATCGAGGAAAATATTCATTATAAAAAAATTGCCAGAATGATGAAAACGTCGATAATGGCGGTTCCCGGACTCTATACCCCTGTGGAATATAAGCTACAAGCGGATCATGCAAAGGCCCTTTCTGCAATGAACCGTCTTCACAGACTAGCAATAGCTGAGGCCAACGCTGAAAACGCCACCCTCATTTTTCTAGCACCCGATATGCTTTTTTCTGTTGGTTCATTCTCAAAGTTATTAGAATTTGCTGATTTGGGTAAACGGGCAGTGGTTATTCCAAGCATACGAGCTGTAAAGGAAAAATTTTTACCTGAGTTTGAAAGGCTATTTAAAGATGAATATGGCCATTTTCAAGCCCCCGCCAGAGACATGGTTAGACTTGCCCTGAAGCATGTTCATCAGCTTACAGAGAAATATTTTATCGATTCAACTTCATTTGCAGATACCCCCAGGAATATATTTTGGCGCGTGGGTGACGAAGGCTTGCTTGGGAGATGCTCACACTTTCATCCATTGATGATTTGCCCGGAGGAAAAAACGATATTCCCTTTGCTGGCTATCGATCACGATTATTATATAACTGCTATATCTGATTATAAGGATTTTTATATTGTATCTGATTCCGATGACATAGTCGCAGTTGATTTGTCATACAGGGATAAACAAGCAGAATTGATTATCCCGCGCAAGTTCAAAGAGCTTACATTCGCAACCAGGCTAGCGGACAATGTAGATAATATTGAGCTTAAATTTTTACGCAGTAAGGTCAGGATTCATGCTGGTGAGCTTACTGAAAAATGGAAACCCATTGAAAAGGAATCAAATAAAATTGTTGGGAGAATCCTCGCCACCGCCCGCCTCCTGCGCAAGCGGTCGGAGAGAGTCACAATGGTTCACAATATTCCATTACACGCAGTTAAAAGGGTGATGATATTGGGTTCTGGAAGAATGGTTGAGTTGGTCAAAAAATTTGCGCAAGAGTGCGAATGGGAATGGATCTATAATGTTATTGATAAGAATAGCCAATTCAGCTTACCTGCAATAGAGCACGTCGATTTAACTATTGTTGTGGCTGGCGGTCTAAAAAAAGATAATGTTTTTAAAAAACTGAATTCTTTAGGGTATGTGTATGGAGTAAATTATATTCATTACAATGATATCTTTTGTCATGATACAACAGGGACCGGCTACATTTATAAACGTATACGCCTTGATAACGAAATAGTACCGCTGATAAAAGATGGGAACAGGCATAAGGTGATGATAGGCAATAAAAAAGAAAAGTATTTCAAGCGGGGGGAGCTTTTTGACATATCACATAGAGCCTTTTGTGTTCGTGCTCAGCTATATCCGCACGATCCAATAATACTAAACGGCGTGTATGACGTGGAGATCGAAATTAATAATTCAGATACAGGTCGAGCGGCCATTAAAGCGCAAGCCAGATTTAAAAGAATGCTATTTGATGTTGACGATCAATTTCGATATAGGAGATACGTTTTTGATATTCTATCACTAAGTGAAGCAGATGATAAGCTTCTGAACGAGTTTGTCAAAGCCCTTGAGGAATCTGAAGATTGATTTCAGTTCGGTTTGTGGGAAATAAAGCTCCTCTGCAAATGAAACATGCGAAGACTCTTAAAGAGTTTGTGAGTATGGCGGCGGATGCGGGCGAAAATCTTGAAGGAGCCGACCTGAGAGGCGCATTACTTTCAGGAATCAAATTGGCAAACGTCAACCTGTCGAAGTCGGCGTTGAACGGTGCCTGTCTTATGGAATCGATATTTTCTGGCGCTAATCTATCGTATTCGGATTTGGCGGGAGCTAACCTTGAATACGCTGACTTTTCCAATGCAAATTTGACTGGAGCGAATTTATCAGGCTCGGATATTTTTTATGTCAATTTCGAGGGTGCCAACTTGCAAGGAGCTACAATTGCAAATACCTCAAGAAGGGGTCAACACATTATCAATAGAATTCAATATCTATTTGCTATAAATGTATTTGCGCATAATCCCATGAGCGTTAACTTACAAAATGCCAACCTGAACGGCGCTGACCTGAGTGGGTCATTTTTTTTAGGTGCCAACTTTGCTAATGCGGATCTGCGTGGAGCCAACTTTACAAACGCGGATTTAAGGGAGGCAAACTTCGAGGGTGCGGAGCTTGATGGAGCCAATTGGTCAGGCGCATTATTGACAAAAACTTTTTAAGATAAAGAGCCTAAAGTTATTGTATTATTAAGCCGATAGGCTATTGAGTAGTCTGCCTGTAGCTCGGCATTGCAAGGGTAAGGAGTAGTAGGCTATATTT
>CAZWUO010000219.1:0-5593 GCA_964636675.1 uncultured Ectothiorhodospiraceae bacterium | reverse complement strand
GAGGTGTTCTTAATCCAGAAGAATATTTCTCACATGAATTTAAGCTGGACAATATCGATCAGGCGTTTAAAACCTTTTTTGATAAATCTGATAATGCTATGAAAATGTTGATTAGACCCTGAAAATGCAATTAAACAATGCAATGAATACTGACGGCAACCGATATTTTGTAAGAATAACTGCTGTTAGAAACAAGAAGTTCGTAGAGTTTAACTTCTCAATTAATGAGCCAGAGATGTTCGTAGAGTTAACGCTACCTTTTGAGCATTACAAAATATTTTGTAAAAAGTACAATGTAGAAACTTTAACGCCCGCTCAAGAAGCTCAAGTTGATGCGGATAGTTTAAAGTGGCGATATGGCCAACCCGATAACACAGATATAAACAACTCATAAGTTTTTTAGGAGACGAAAGATGTCAGTACATATTTCAACTAAGACAGTTCAGCCAGTTCGGACTAACTTTGGCTATACAGAGAGGCGTGTAGGGGAAAATAAAACAGCAAGTCGTTATCAAGAAGCCGTTTACGACGTTCAACCGACGACAAATTTTCACTACCCGCCAACCTGGGAACAGGGAAAAGAAATTTATGATGTTTCTAGAACTGCGATCAAAATGGAAGACTGGTATAAGTTTACTGACCCAAGACAGTATTATTATACTAGTTATGTCAGTGCGCGAGCTAAACAACAAGAAAGCATGGACAATAATTTGTCGATGATAGAAAAAAATAACATGTTAAAAAACATTTCAAGCGATTTATTAAATACTGTTAAAACGATTCTAATTCCCTTACGTCATGTTGAATATGGAGCCAACATGAACAACCAGGATATTTGTGATCGAGGTTATGGAACAAGTATTACATCGCTGGCATCTTTTAACGGTTTTGATCGAATTGGTATGGCTCAATATATTTCTCGGATTGCTCTGTTGATTGATGAAAATGAGGAAGTTGGGTTGTTGCAGGGAAAGAAAGATTGGATGGAAGGAGATATTTGGCAGCCACTAAGACATGCAATGGAAGATATTTTTGTTTTAGAGGACTGGTTTGAGATTATGGTTGCTCAAAACATCGTTATGGATGGATTAATTTATCCATTGATTTACGACAGATTTGTGCAACAAGCTTCAGAATCTGGTGCTGGGGTATTATTTTTGCTGACGCAATTTATGAATGATTGGTATAAAGAAACTACCCGTTGGACCAACAAATTACTAAATGTCACTGCTGAAGAAAGTGATGAAAATAATAAGTTGTTGTCGGCTTGGACTAACAAATGGAGCAATCGCCTAGAAGCTGCTTTGTTACCCGTTGCAAATGTAGCTTTTAGTGATGGAGAGCAGCAGTTAGCTGAAGTCCGTGAAGAATTATCGACAAGAATAAAAAAACAAGGCATTAATCTTTAGGAGAAAATCATGGCGCAGAATAAAGTATTTATTATTTTACAGGACACCGAAAATGCTAGACCTTATATTGATGCTTTTGAATCTGAAAATCCAGAAGCCAATATAGAATATTTACCTGGCATAGTTCGGGTAGAGGCGGATGGTCATTTAGGTATTACAAAAGATGTGGTTTCTGAAAATGCGGGTAGAGATGTTGAAATGCAAGAATTGCATTTGGTGTTAGTTTCCCTTTCTGGAAACGTAGATGAAGACGATGATTATTTTAGTGTCGCTTGGAATTAATTTTAGGAGATTATGAAAATGGCTAAAAAACTAAATATGCGCAAGCGGTATGAATATTTGACTAGAGGTTTAGGTTGGGAACCCACTTATCAACCAAAAGAAAAAGTTTTTCCAAGAGAAAGTTACGAAGGTATTAAGATTACCGATTGGGGAAAGTGGGAAGATCCTTTTAGATTAACCGCCGATGCTTATTGGAAGTATCAAGCAGAAAAAGATAAAAAACTCTATGCGGTTATGGATAGTTTTGCTCAGAATAATGCCCATTTGAATGTTGCAAATGCCAGTTACATCAATGCACTGAAACTTTTTATTCAAGGTGTTACTCCACTTGAGTATGCAGCACATAGAGGCTACGCAAGTTTATCACGACAATTTAGTGGTGAAGGTGCTCAAATCGCCTGTCAAATGCAATCGATTGATGAGTTACGTCATTGTCAAACTCAAATTCATACCATTAGCAATTACAATAAGCATTTTTCTGGTATGCATGACCCATTTCATATGCATGATCGAGTCTGGTATTTGTCTGTACCCAAATCGTATTTTGAAGATGCGCGTACAGCTGGACCATTTGAATTTATCACATCCGTTTCTTTCGCATTTGAATATGTTTTAACCAATTTGTTATTTGTACCCTTTATGTCCGGTGCTGCTTATAACGGTGATATGGCTACGGTTACCTTTGGTTTTTCAGCACAATCAGATGAATCTAGACATATGACCTTGGGCTTAGAGATCATCAAGTTTATGGTAGAGCAACATGAAGATAATCTACCCATCATTCAAGGTTGGATCGATAAACACTTCTGGCGTGCTTATCGTGTTCTTGGTTTAGTATCTGCAATGCAAGATTACATGTTACCTGAGTCACCAATGTCCTGGAAAGAAGCATGGGATATCTATTTTGTTGAAAATTGCGGCGCATTATTTAATGATTTAGGGCGTTACGGTTTAAAAATGCCTAAATATCATGAACAGGCAACTTTAGAAGCTGAGCATTTAAGTCATCAGATCTATTCCACTTTATATAATTTTTCTCACGCTGCCGCATTACATACAACGGTACCGAGTGAAAAGAAAATGGACTGGTTATCAGAGAAGTATCCTAATACGTTTGATAAATATTACCGACCAAGGTTTGAAATGTGGGGCGAAATGGAAAAAGAAGGTAAGCGATTCTTTAATATGGGCTTGCCTCAGTTATGTCAAGTTTGTCAAGTACCTATGTGTTTCACTGAGGTTGCAAAAGGAGAACCTGGAACGATTAGTTATAGAAATAGTGAATTTAATGGGAATAAATTTCACACTTGTTCGGATGCTTGTAAAGATATATTTGATCATGAACCAGAGAAATTTGCTCATGCATGGCTACCCGTTCATCAGATATTCCAGGGAAATTGTGGTGGGGCTGAAATTCCGGATGTGCTTAAATATTATCACTTTACTCCAGAAGATGGTGGTGATTATAACGGTTCAACCGACCAAGCAAGATGGGCGGAAATGAAAGGCGAGAGCCATTCCGTCGATCAAAAACAAGAATCAGCTTAGGAGTAATTGAATGAGTGTAAAAACAAATTATGGCGAATATCCCGTAGGAGATAAAGACGCTGTTGAAAATTTTCATGGTAATCAGTTGGTTTATATTGGCTGGGACGATCACCTCAGCTTTTGCTCAGCGAATGCTTATCCTTTGCCGCCTGAAATGCCCTTTGGGGCATTAACTGCTGAAGTATTGCCTAGTGTTCATGCGATCCACCCAGATTTTGAAAGTATTGATTGGGCGCTAGTCCAGTGGACACTCGATGGGAATGATTTTAGTCCAGCAATGGAAAAAAGTTTAGCGGACAATGGTATTGGGCATAAGTCACTTATCAGGTTCAAGACACCGAACCTGACGGGCTTCAAAAATTCCGGTAATTAATTTACTTTTTATATAAATCTCTTATTGAACGGAGCATCACATGTCTTACCAAGTAACGATCGAGCCAACTGGCGAGGTGGTTGAAGTTGAAGATGGGCAAACAATTCTGGACGCAGCCTTAAGGGCGGGCATCTATCTGCCCCATGCTTGTGGTCATGGATTGTGCGGTACATGCAAAGTAGAAGTACAAGATGGTGATTTTGAGCATGGCGAAGCTTCAGATTTTGCCTTGTTGGAAATGGAAAAAGAGGAAGGTAAATGTTTAGCTTGTTGTGCTATTCCAAGTAGTGATTTAATTATAGAAGCCGATATTGAAGAAGAGCCGGATGCAGAAAGTTACCCAGTAAGAGATTTTGTTGGTACGGTTTCAAAAATTGAGACTTTAACTCCGAGAATTATTGCAATATTTCTTATTCTTGAAGAAGCCGATCTGGAATTTCAGGCGGGTCAATATGTGAATCTCAATATTCCTGGATTAGAGGATTATCCTAGAGCATTTTCTATTGCGAGTCCGCCATCAGAAACAAAAGTCATTGAATTAAATGTCTGTATAGTGGAGAACGGTAAAGGTACGCATTGGTTACATAATGAGTTAAAAGTAGGAGACAGCTTAACTTTTAGTGGTCCCTATGGACGTTTCTTCTTTCGTCAATCTAAAAAAGAACCCGCCATATTTTTAGCGGGTGGCTCAGGCCTCTCTAGTCCTAAATCGATGGTTTTGGACTTGTTTGAAAAAAATGAAACAAGACCCATTACATTAATTTATGGTGCTAGGGAACAATCAGAATTGTATTACCGTTCACTTTTTGAGGAGTTGGAAAAAGAGCACGATAATTTCAGATATATTGCTGCTTTATCTGACGAACCTGAAGACAGTGATTGGACTGGGTACCGTGGTTATGTGCACGAAGTAGCGAAACAGGTTTTTGAGAATAAATTTGAAGGTCATAATGCTTATATGTGTGGACCACCTCCAATGATTGATGCTTGTATTACGGTGTTGATGCAAGGGCGCTTATTTGAAAAAGAAATGTATATGGAAAATTTTTACTCGAATGCTAATAAAGGCGATAAACCTAAAAGCCCTTTATTTAAAACCATATAAATTGTAATTTTAGGGTGGATAATAAAAGTCGAGTATTTGAAATAATTATTGAGGATACACAAGAAAAATTTAAAGGAACACACCAGCAAACAGTGCTGAATGCTATGTTGGCATTGGGTCGAAAAGGAATACCATCAGGCTGTCATGGAGGGGGTTGTGGTGTTTGTAGAATTAAAGTTTTGGACGGTGAATATGAGCACAAGAAACTGAGTCGTCAGCATGTTTCAGAAATAGAAGAAAAAGAAGGCTATGTATTAGCGTGTAGAATGTTCCCTAAATCGGATATTAGGTTAAAAACTGCAGGTAAACTAAAGAAAGCCTTATTTAAAAACTATTTAGGGCACAACGATTAACAAACTTAAACCAGAAATGAGGGTTATATAATGAGTGTAATGAAGATAGGTCATGTAAATTTAAGAGTGCTGGATATGAAGGCCGCTCGAAATCACTATGAGAACATACTTGGACTAATTGTTACCGATGAAGATGCAAATGGTAACCTTTATTTTAAAGGATGGGATGAATGGGATAAATATTCAGTAATACTCAGCCCTTCTGATAAAGCAGGGATGGATCATATTGCTTATAAAGTAGAAAACGATTCCGATCTCGATACCTATACACAAACAATTTCGGCTTACGGAATAACCGTTGAGCAATTAGCCGCTGGTAGTCTAGCAGATTGTGGCCGTGCTATACGTTTTCAACTTCCAAGTGGGCATGTTATGTGTCTTTTTGCAGAAAAAGTTTTTGTCGGTAAAGAAACCGGTGATACAAATCCTCCCCCATGGCCACTAAATGTTAAAGGGGTAGGCGCTCATTGGCTGGATCATTGTTTACTGGTGTGCCCTTTAGATCCTGAGAGATGAAACGACT
>CAZWUO010000218.1:0-5614 GCA_964636675.1 uncultured Ectothiorhodospiraceae bacterium | reverse complement strand
TCACTGCTCAGATTACGTTTGATTTGTTCGAGACCCAGGAAAAAGCAAAACAAGTATCAGAGGCAAGCGAAAAAAGCGGGCTGGGACGACGGCTTTTTATTTAAAGTGCTTGCGGATACAATGGGTTGATTTTAAGCCCGACTGCCCTGGGGGAGAGGGGTATCACATTTTTCTGAGTATCGTACGTGCTGCTATCAAATACGCTTATTTATAGGAGTGAGACTCTTTGTTTGCGCAAAAATTTATATTTTTTCCCACGCAAGAATATGATTATTGCAAGGCATCTTATGGTTTTTTATGAATTTAAGTTTTGTTAACTTAGCAAGAGTATTTAAATCTTCAAAATTTCGAATACCGCTCAGAGGATCGCGAGTTTTCAGATACTGATCAAATAGTTTATTACTTTCACTACTAAATTCACCCGAAAAATTAAACGGCCCATATAACAAAAATAAACCCGCTTCGTTAAGTAAATGGCCAACACCTTCAAACAATGCTTCAACATCTTGCCAAGACATGATATGCGTTGTATTGGCAGAATATACGACATCAATGCTTATCTGAGGCCAGGTTGAATGAGACATATCTAATAATATTGGCTTTTTTATATTCCCTAGGCCTGCAGCATTTAACCACCGGGCGATGCCATCGTGATATTGCGGTCTATCGCTAGTATGCCAAACCAAGTGCTGCAATTTTTGCGCAAAATATACTGCGTGTTGCCCCGTCCCACTACCAATTTCCAATACCGATCTTTGATCTATTAAGTATGGTTCAATAACGTTGAATATGGGATCTTTATTCTGGTCACACGATTCAGCATAAGGTTTAAGCATCGTTATAAACTATATTTTTTCTTCATCTTACGGCGAGAATACCCGGAATACTCTAACATACCTATTTAGCGTAGCTAATAGCACATCAGAGCTTCCATTCAACCGAGCTTTGCTGCTAATTTATTAAATTTTTTCAAGATGGTACTTGCGTTTTTTTCCATCAATGGAATGCACTAAGGCCTGAGTGGTCACTAACTCTTGACCTATAGGCAAAACCATGAAATCGATATCAACTTTGCGCCCTTCGTGATCAATAAAATCTGCACAACTAACATAGAAATCACCCTTTTGTACAATACCTTGGTGTAATTTCTTAAGTCTAAGCTTTAGCAGCTTGCCTTTGACCGCATCATATACCAGCATTGAACCATTCACTGTCTGAGTATCGATAAAATAATTCATAGACTTCTGTATATTTTGTCTTAAATCACCTTTTATCGACGCATCATTTGCTGCGCTGACGGCAAATGACGCCAATATTCCCACCAAACCTATCACGCAATGTTTAATTATTCGCTGACACACTGTATTTACTCCTTCGTTAATTACTCATATCTGTCCAGTGTAGTGAATCCTACTCAGATAGTAACAATCCGTAAGCCTAGATGATTGCGCTTAAATTTGCTTTTTTCCTATTTGAGCATGTCATTTTTCCAATCGCAGAGCCCCAAATTTACAAACCTTAAAACCAGTTTTCTTACCAGGTAATTTTTTCACTTATTTTTATTGAAAATTAGCATTAATTATCAAATGCTTACAATCAACAGTTAATTTAAAAGTTATTCCCAATACTTGAGTCTAGGGATAAAGTATGATAGTATTAAGGTTTTATAGCGTCGAATTTGGAACAATATTTCACACTTATAATAAACAATAAATATATTATAAATACAGATTTGACCATTGCCGAACTTCTAAATTGCTTTGTTCGATTGCTTTACTCGGGAGTGGAATACTAATGTCATATCTAGCTACAAGATTAAATACCCGCTTACAGCGACTAATTCTCGTTTTGTCCCTTTTTTTCCCCGTCAACGCGATCAGCGCCACTTTTAATGTCGACAGTTTAGTCGACGGCGTTGATTCAGCACCAGGCGATGGCACCTGCGCATCTTTAGTCGGCGGACTATGCACCTTACGCGCAGCCATCCAAGAAACGAATGCTCTCGCAAGTAACGATACCATTATTCTAGGGGTTGGTACGCATAGGCTTACCATTAGAGGTGCCGAAGAAGATGCTGCCGCAACAGGTGACCTGGATATAACCGGTGGTGGCAATTTAACGATCGTGGGCGCCGGGATCGACGACACCATTATAGAAGGAGCCCATCCCAGTGGTAATCGATTCGGTCTTCTAGACAGAATTTTCCATATTCTTCCAACAGCTCGCAAGGTGACCTTGAGTCAATTAACCGCGGGAGGTGGCTGGCTCACCGGTGAAAATGGCGGCGGTCTTTATAATGCCGGCCCCAATACGATCTTAAACGACGTTGAAATTTCGGACAACAATGCAATTGCCTTAGTTGACTTTTCTGCAGAAAAAGAACCAGGTACTGGTGCTGCGCGTTCAACCTATGGCGTTGGCGGTGGCATCTTTAACGACACCGATGCCTCGCTTTTATTGGATCGCAGTAGGATTATTTATAATGCCTCCCAAAACAGCAACTTTTTTGATATGTCTCGCAAAATTTTTTCTGGTGGGGGCGGTATCCGCAATTTAGGCCACTTGGAAATACGCAATCAAAGCCGAATTGAATATAATACCGCAAAACTCGGCGGAGGTATTGGGAACACCGGCATCGCAAAAATTACCGATACCATCGTCATGTTCAATGGCGCACCCGGCTCGAATTTTAGCACAGGTGGCGGCATTGCTAACCATGGAGGCATATTAACGCTTCGCCGTAGCTATATCGGCCATAACGTCTGTTACTCGTGCGATGGAGGTGGCATTGCCAATCACCCCGCTCCAGCGGACGGCATTGTCACCATTCTAGAAAGTGCGATCGACAATAACACGGCTCAGCTCGCTATCGGTGGCGGAGTCAGTAATTTTTCTACGATGTATATAGGGCATAGCTCAATATCGTGGAATGGCGTAGATGGCTTGGGAGGCGGAATCAGTAATGGCGGCAACGCCAAGCTTATCGTGGAAAATACCACTATAATAGGTAATACCAGTAACGCTTTAGGTGCATACGGCGCCGGCATTCATACTTCTTCTGGAATGACCCTCAACCACGTCACCTTAACGGCTAATCACGTTAAAACCAAGATTACTCCCGACCCACAAAATTTTGCCCAAGAATTATATATTAATACACGAAATCTTACCGGTAATGGCGGGAATGGTAATTTCCCCAGTGGCCCGGTCATTATTAAAAACTCAATCATCGGTGACGAAGCCTATCGCCGTAAATTATTTCTGACCATCGGACATATAAGCGAAGCCGCCGCCACCCTCGATAGTTATTGTGGTGGCGGTTATTCAGAAAATGATGGCATCGGTGGTAGTCTTATTTCGGAAGGCGATAATGTCTCAACTGACGAATACCTTGGTTTAATTAAATCAGAGGGATACAATATTTCGAATGGAGCAACCTGTGCTCTATCGGCGGGCGGAGATCAAACCGATACAGCCCCCGATTTACTCGACGCAGGCGCTTATGGTGGAGCAATCCTGCCTCCTGGCCCGTTCCTCCCTAACCCCATTAGCCGACCTCCCACAGCCACTAGTGCAGCACGTAATGTCGTGCCCATAGCTGATTGTGCACCGCAGATTGACCAACGTGTATTTGCCCGGCCCTCCAGCAGCGCCTGTGATGCCGGAGCAGTAGAATATGGCAACGTAGTCGCAGCCTATGCAGATTTAGACCTTAGCGCTACCGCCGAGCCTGGCATGATAATCGCTAGAGGCCAGCCCATTCTGTATAAGCTCGTCATTAAAAATCAAGGTCCGTCAACCAGCAACGACTTAAACGGTTCAGCACTGGTTACAAATTTTGAGCTTAGCGGTATGACATTGACAGATTCAAGTTTTATCGCCCCTGATGGTGTAGGCGAAGTTTCCTGCACGAGTAGCAGTAACGCTCCCGGAGCTAAGCAATGGGCTGATTGCAGCTTTGATAGTCCGCTGATGCCGAATACCGAACTTATCATCTTTCTCACATTAGCAACCGATAATGTCCAATCGAAGCTCAGTGTTAAGGCTCAAATCAATAGCAACACGACACCAGACCCGTTTGATTATAATAATCAAACCACTTTGAATCATCGCGTTTCATCGCATGTACCGCTACTGGTTTCTGAGGGCCCGCCAACAGAAGCCGTTCCTGTGACGAATGGAGGCATCATGAGCTCATACGAAATCTTCATATTGACTATCTTAGCTGCAATTTTGACATTTTTTAGATCGACACCTGTTAAATCAAGTACTCGATTAACCCTTTCCAGCAAACTTGGCGTAAGTAGTGCCATTTTCTTATACCTCACCAGCAGCTACGCTGCGGTACCTACGATTACTAATATCAGCCCCAATACTGGATCTACAACCTCTGCAACTGTCGTAACAATCACCGGCACGGGCTTTGATAGCAATGTCAAAATCGGGCTGCTTAACGATCCCGACGTGGGCTCCGTCGTCACTAGAGTAGGGGCAGGAAATGCATTTTATGTAGAAAAGCAAAACAATTTACTCTATTTGTCGCGTAACGTCACCAGCAGTTCCTCGCAGATGAATGTCTATGATGTCACCGACCCAGCAGCACCTATACTGCTACTAGAGCGGTTTCGCCTGCCTTCCCGAACACCGGGTGGTGGAACAGCGCTCAATTCTCAAATCCGAGGTCTGGCTGCCCGGCCTGACAATACCTTGTTCATTAATTCTAGCGTCCGGAGCCGCAATGCTGTCATTCAAAGCAGCTTAATGATTTATGATTTCAATACGCCATCCGCACCGGTTTTAAAACAAAACTTTGCTGTTTTTACTTATAAAAATGGCAAAAACATCGGCCTCGGCACTATCGATGAACTTGAAAATGATTTACTTTATCTATTTGGCGGTGGTGTCACTATTATCGATACCTCCATCACCACCGGGGCGAATATAATCGGTTCTATTCCTGGTTTTCTTCCAGTACCAAGTCCATATAATACAGACTTGATCACGGTGCCTACCAATAACGGCCCTCGAAAATTTTTCCTGGCCGCAGGAACAAGTATAGCGGTTGACATTGCTGACGTCCCAACCGAAGGCGAGTTGCTTATTTTTGAAGTCACCGATCCGACGAACCCGGTCGCTGTATATGCGGTAAATGGCCCACCCAGAGAAAACTTCTTCAGCGATCGCATCGTGGCTGTAGCGGCCAAACTGCAAATCAGCGGCTCAGTGACTAAGCTCTATGCCATTGTAGCAAGCCTAAATGGTCAACAAGTCTCAGGTGCAGGTTTGCACGTCTATGATGTGGGACCTGACACCGACTTCACCAATCTAAACCCCGTTGGCAGTTATCATAGTTTGGGAAATTTTAACGAAGTCTATATCAATGGTGATGTCGCCACTGTGCTAAATTTTGATAATGCACCGCAAGGTTATAGATATCATGACTTCGATATCTCAGATCCCACTACACCCAAATTGATCGGCGGACCTTATATGCGCGCTCGGGGAGACGGCGTAGCTGCTTACCCATGGCATTCTAAGGTAAACGATGGCTATATTTACGCTACAGGAGGGTATATCTATAAGCGCAACCCACCTATAAGCATTACCAATGTTA
>CAZWUO010000217.1:0-5618 GCA_964636675.1 uncultured Ectothiorhodospiraceae bacterium | reverse complement strand
GTTTTCTCATCCATCGCTTAACGATACCTCATAGCGGTCAACTGCGGAATCTAGGATTATATAGGATAGATTGTTTTCTTTAAAATCACTGGTATAATAAACAGTGGCTATAAGCCTAGGCTTATTTACCCTTAGGTTCGTCTTTATCAATCTATTCATTCCACGGGCTAGGCGGTTTGCACGTTTGCTTAGAACGAATCATAGAAGAATCACATAAACAGTGGAGTATCATCATGAATCTCACCGCACGCCAAGAACAAGTATTAACCTTGATTAAAAAATTTATGCATGAAACAGGATTCCCGCCGACACGTTCAGAGATTGCGGGTGCTTTGGGATTCAGATCTGCTAACGCGGCGGAGGATCATTTAAAGGCTTTAGCTCGCAAAGGGGCTATCGAGCTATCACCCGGTGCATCTCGTGGCATACGCATTATTGAGGATGATGACGAAGGTTTAATCCCTATTATTGGCCGTGTGTCTGCAGGGCAGCCGTTGTTAGCGGAGGAATGTGTGGAAGACAAGGTGCAAGTTGATCCTCATTTGTTTCAACCGGAAGCACACTACCTATTAAGAGTAACCGGAATGAGTATGCGCGATGCGGGCATTTTAGAGGGTGATTTATTGGCCGTGCATAAAACCAAGCAGGCAAAAAATGGCCAAGTCATCGTGGCGCGGCTTGAAGATGAAGTGACCGTAAAACGCTATGAAAAAAAGGGCAATGTGGTAAAATTACACCCCGAAAATAGTGATTTCTCTACTATTGTCATCAATCTTAAGCGCCAGGCTTTTGAGATTGAAGGGCTAGGGGTAGGCGTCATTCGGTCATCTACGAGTTTATGATATCCTGCTGTCGTCCAGCCTCATGAGTGCCCCAAGGCATTAAGCCCAGAGATTAGCCGTATTTCTACATGTTACGTATATTCAACACGTATTGCCTGTATTATCCTAGGGGCCTGTTAACGCTGTTTTCAAATAAGCGTTAACAGGCCCTAGATTCCGTAGTTGACCGCTAATAGTTGACCGCTATGAGGTATCGTTAAGCGATTGACGAGAAAACGAATGAGTCTGTTTATCGAACATACCCCCTGAGTTTTGAGTAAAAAATGAACGAAGTTATTAATCCATTGCGACGCGTCAAAAAATTGTCGACACAGCTTGCTAATCAAATTGCAGCGGGTGAAGTGGTTGAAAGACCGGCTTCGGTGGTTAAAGAGTTGATTGAAAACAGTCTCGATGCACACGCTTCGCACATTGATATTGACATCGAAGAGGGGGGTATCCGCCAAATAAAAGTGCGCGATAATGGTTCAGGTATGCATAAAGATGACCTACCGCTTGCGTTGAGTCGGCATGCGACCAGCAAAATTGCCACACTCTCAGATTTAGAGAAAGTTTCAAGCATGGGGTTTCGTGGAGAGGCATTGCCCAGTATTAGCTCGGTGTCACGTTTGGATCTGCGTTCGAGAGTGTTTGAAGACGAACAAGCGTGGCGCGTAAAAGGCGATGGCCGCGAGTTACCGGCTGATGCCGAGCCGGTTGCCCATCCTATTGGTACCACCATAGAGGTCAGAGATTTATTTTATAATACCCCCGCGCGGAGGAAGTTTCTGCGCAAAGAAAAAACCGAGTTTAATCACCTTGAAGATGTTGTTAAACGGATTGCATTAAGCCGTTTTGATGTCGGTTTTTCTTTAACCCATCATAAAAAACCGATATTGAATTTAGCCGCTTGTTATTCGCAACAGCAAAAAGAGCATAGAATTTCTGCAGTATGTGGCAAGCCCTTTCTTGAGAACGCGGTTTTTATTGAAACCCAGGTGAATGGTCTCAATCTATGGGGTTGGATAGGCTTGCCTACGTTTACCCGCAGCCAAGCTGATCTGCAATATTTCTATGTTAATCAACGCATGGTACGTGACCGTTTAGTGACGCATGCGATTCGCCAATCTTATAAAGATGTTATTTATCATGGGCGGAATTCCGCTTATGTATTATTTTTAGAGCTTGATCCCGAGCTTGTTGATGTCAACGCACATCCCGCAAAACATGAAGTACGTTTTCGTGATAGTCGCCTTGTTCACGACTTTCTCTTCAGTGGTATCCATGCAGCGCTTGCCAAGGTCAAGGTGGGTGATGATCTCAACCAGCTCAACGAAACGGAGATACAGAAAAAAAATAATTTTGCGTTTTACCCGCAAGATAAGAAAAATATTTCAGGTGGTCAAAATACGCAGTACATCGCAAAAAAACCTGAGCAAGCGCGAATGCCGTTGAATATATCCGAGCAAATTAGCCAATATGCAGCGGTATATTCTGAGCCGAAAAATACGGATGATATTTCGAGTTTGCAGAGTTCTAACGACCCTGATGGTGTACCTCCGTTAGGATTTGCAATTGCACAATTGCATGGAATATATGTGTTGGCGCAAAACACATCAGGGCTTGTATTAGTCGATATGCACGCGGCACATGAGCGCATTACTTATGAAAAACTAAAAATTTCTTACCAAGCAGCAGGGTTAAAGTCCATGCCCTTGTTAGTGCCGATTAGTTTGAGTGTTAGTAGCAGTGAGGCAACATTGGTCGGTGAATTTCAAAATGTTTTTCAAGAGTATGGATTTGAAGTCACAGCTATTGGGCCGGAGTCTATAGCGATCCGGCAAATTCCTGCGTTGTTGAAAGACGGTGATGTAGAGGGATTGGTGCGTGATGTTTTATCGGATTTACGGAGTTTTGGTACGACAAACCGGATTAAAGAAAGTTATAATGAATTGCTCGCGACGATGGCTTGCCATGGCTCCGTACGCGCCAATAGAAAGCTAAGCATACCGGAGATGAATACCCTGTTAAGGGAAATGGAGACCACGGAGCGCAGCGGTCAATGCAATCACGGTCGTCCTACTTGGGTGCAGATGCGCTTAGAAGATCTGGACAAGTTATTTTTACGCGGACAGTAATCTAGTCACCGATACGGCGGTTTTGGATCAACCGCCCCTGACAACAGAAAGAATAAAACAATGTTAAAAATTCACAACTCACTCAGCAAACAAAAAGAAGTTTTCAAACCGATAAATCCTAACAATGTGAGGATGTATGTCTGTGGCATGACGGTATATGACTATTGCCATATTGGGCATGCACGAGTCTTGGTTGTATTCGATGTGGTATATCGTTTTCTACAGTCTATTTATGGCAAAAATTGTGTCACTTATATACGCAATATCACAGATATCGATGATAAAATAATTAAACGTGCGCAAGCTAATAATGAGCCATTTCCCGCGTTAACGGATCGCTTCATTGCAGAAATGAATGCAGATGCAAATGCGCTCGGTGTGCTTAAACCCAATGAAGAACCTCGGGCGACGGAGCATATGGCGCAAATCATCGACATGATTGAGACCTTGATAACCAAGGGTTATGCCTATCCGGCGGCCAATGGAGATGTGTATTACAGCGTCAATCGATTTGCAAATTATGGTGAACTTTCGGGGCGCAATCTTGAGGATGAACGAGCGGGTGCACGTGTCGAAATAGACGAAGCAAAAAAAGATCCCATGGACTTTGTATTATGGAAAGCGGCCAAAAAAAATGAACCTTTGTGGGAGTCACCGTGGGGGCAGGGCAGGCCTGGTTGGCATATCGAGTGCTCAGCGATGTCGACCCATTGTTTGGGAAACCACTTTGATATTCATGGTGGCGGCATGGATTTAAAATTTCCTCATCATGAAAATGAAATTGCGCAATCAGAAGCGGCAACCGGCGAAAAATTTTCAAATACCTGGATGCACAATGGTCACGTCATGATTGATGAAGAAAAAATGTCTAAGTCATTAGATAATTTTTTTACGGTGCGTGAAGTATTGAAAATATACCAGCCCGAAGTGATTCGATACTTTATTTTAAGCAGTCATTACCGCAGTCCGTTGAATTATTCACAAGAAAATTTAGACAATGCAAAATCAGCGTTAGAGCGATTATATACCTCACTGCGAGATTTAGACGTGATTGATGTTGAACTCGAGGAATACAGTGAACGTTTTAAACGTGCTATGCGCGACGACTTTAACACGGCAGAAGCACTGTCGGTATTGTTTGAATTGTCTCGCGAAGCGAATAAACATCGGCAGCAAGGTGAACTTGAAAAATCAATACATTTTGCATCGGCCTTAAAACAATTAGCTGTCGTGTTGGGCTTGTTACAAGCTGATCCAGAGCAGTTTTTGCAAGGTGGTAGTGCTTCCAATAGTGATTTATCGGATGCAGAAATTGATTCATTAATTGCCGCGAGGTTAGCTGCAAGAGCCAATCGAGATTGGGCCGAAGCCGATCGAATCCGGGATGAACTCAAAGCCAAGCGTATTATTCTAGAGGATGCTGCTAATAGAACCAGCTGGAGAAGAGAGTAACGCTGCCAATGTTAGCGATGAAAATTATCGGCGGCATCCAAGGTATTTTGCAATAACATCGCAATAGTCATGGGGCCTACACCGCCGGGAACGGGGGTGATCCATGCGGCGCGCTCAGCCGCCGATTCATATTCAATATCCCCGACAAGTCGGCCATCTGACCGACGATTAATACCTATATCAATGACAATGGCGCCTGGTTTTATCCAGTTGCCTTTGATGAATTCGGGTTTACCGACACCGGCAACCACGATGTCCGCCAGTGCAAGATGCGATGGCAAGTCTGTGGTAAAACGATGACATATTGTCGTTGTACAACCCGCCATCAGTAATTCCAAGGCCATTGGTCTTCCCACATGGTTAGATGCGCCTACGACGACCGCGTGTAGGCCACGTAGCGGACTGCCGGTAGATTCGAGTAAATGAATCACGCCATAAGGGGTGCATGAACGCAGCACCGGCATACGTGCGGCTAAGCGCCCAATATTATAGGGGTGAAACCCATCAACATCTTTATCGGGCTTGATGCGTTCTATCACAATATTGGAATCTATATGCGGGGGTAAGGGAAACTGAACCAAGATACCATCGACCGCAGGGTTCACGTTTAAAGCATCAATCAGGGATAATAATTCTTCCTGGCTTGTGTCGTCTGGCAAATCATGAGAAAGAGAAATAACGCCTGCTTCCTCGCATGCTTTGCGTTTGTTGCGCACATATATTTCAGAGGCTGGATCTTGCCCGATAAGTATGACAGCAAGCCCAGGCACACGTTTATGTTGTTTTATTCTTTCAATGACACGGCGTTTTATTTGCTCGCGAATGCGCAGTGCTATTTTTTTGCCCTGAATTATTTTAGCCATGGAGTGCTAGGGTCTGTCAGTGAGTGAGGTCGCGTATGATCGCATGATTTCCTTATGTAGCCAAGTGGGATTCACCGCTGGAGGAATAATATAACGAGCTTTAATGTCTGTTTGTTACACATCGACTATAGGCATCATTCACCGAATACTTATTGCTGGTTTTCTGGGGTGCCTGGTAACCAGTGGATTCGACAAAAATATAAGACTACCCAAGGTTGGTAATTTATGTATAATACGCGCCTAAGTTTTCTGGAGAGCATGTTTTCTCCTATAAAACAACGGGTAAACAACGGGGTATAGCGCAGTCTGGTAGCGCGCCTGCTTTGGGAGCAGGATGTCGGGAG
>CAZWUO010000216.1:0-5621 GCA_964636675.1 uncultured Ectothiorhodospiraceae bacterium | reverse complement strand
TACTTTGCCCAAAAACCCCCTTGCCTCTTTGTAGATCTACATTATCCTGTGTATAACAGGGTAAAGATGCTACCACTTCCACTTTATGTTCCGCGAGAAACTCAGCCATATTTTCAAAACCTGGCTCACTCAATATGGTCAAGTTACAGCGGTCAATCACATGTATACCTAAGCCACTGGCTTGCTCAACCAGGGAAACAAAATTTGGATTCATTTCCGGTGCCCCACCGGTCAAATCTAAAATTTTTATTTTTTGTTTTTGGATAAACTGAATAAGCTGATCAACGGTTTCTTGCTGCATATTCTCTTTTCTTTTAGGCCCCGCATTCACGTGGCAATGCAAACACTGCTGATTGCATCGATAGCCCAAATTTACTTGCAATATTTCAAGTTTTGAACGCGTGAGTGTTGGAAAATCAGTATTCTCCAACAAAGGTAAAGTTGCGTGCATAGGTTCCTCTATTAAATTATTGTAGACCCACTCAGTGAGCGTGTTGCAGCCCTAATAACTCGTGACGTAGTACACCGTCAGGGCTGATTCAACGACCAATCGTAATCCAAGTAGGCCTTAATTGTCATATTTTTAGAAATATCAGGGCGATATTTGCGTAGAAAACCGATTACACCACCCTCTATTGCAAAATCTTTTTCAAACCAATCAAAAATCTTTGATACTTTTACTTCGTTGCCTACTAAAATTAAACCCTTAATAGGGTTATTCAAAAACTTTACGGACTGAGCATCCAGTTGTGTATTAAGTTTACTTACTCTATAGGCTTCGTTACTCAGATCAGGACAACTTACCGAAGCACATACAATCACCATATGAATTCGTGGATCTCCCAGCGGACGCAATATTGCGTGCTCAATTTCATCTAAGCTCACTAATTTTCCATCAATTTTTCCGACATTTTTTTTCCACACTGGAGAAAAAAAATGACCAATATCTCGAATGCTATCAACCGGCCAATGATCCAGAACCATTTTAATAGCAAGGATATTGTAGGCGTTAATATAAAATGCAAGCTTTTCTTCTTTATTAGTGAGTTGCAGAACGTCATATTGTGCTAATTGCAGCACAACTTTAGCAAAACGCGGATCCCGTTGTAATGCTAAATAATCAACTGCCATCAATGGTGTACCGTGACGTACCCCCGAACTCACGTGATCTTTCAATACGGCAGCATACAGCGTCCAATCCAAACTTTTGGCATAAACGGACGAAGTACTTAGTAAAAAAAAACCATATATTATATAAACAAAGCGCAATTTCACCACCCATCTCCTGCAGAAAAAACAAGCAAAATAAAAATATATTGTCGTAGCATGGACACGAATAGACTTAATTTGTTACATAGTACGCATCATTAAGGAAGACGCTATGACTTTTCAACACGAAGACGAATTAATCGATAAACTCTTAGCTGGCGAACAAAGCGCATACCGTCATGCCGTAAAGACCTATCAGCCACTGATGCTACAAGTTGCCAAAGCTATTATTGGAGACGCCTTCGCCGATGAAGTGGTGCAAGAATCATGGATTTCTGTCGTTCGTGCTTTACCAAAATTCGAAAAACGCTCTAGCCTAAAAACATGGTTACTGCGGATCGTAGGCAACAGCGCCAAAAGTCGCCTGCGTAAAGAGTCACGATCAACTAATTATGGTAGTGCCGAAGAAATGGAAACCAGCTTACTCAGTAATGGACGTTTTGATAAAAACGGCCGTTGGAGAGAGCCTCCGACACGCTGGACCTCTGCATCACCCGAGGCTTTGCTCGCATCAGAGCAATTAAAAAATAAACTTTGGATCGCTATCGGTCGTCTGTCTCAAATTCAGCAAACAATTCTCATCATGCGCGACATGGAAGGCTTGGAGATGAACGAAATTTGTAAGATTTTGCACGTAACAGAGTCTAACAGTAGAGTACTGCTGCACAGAGCAAGAGCTAAGTTGTGGCAAGCCATTGAAAAACACGAGAATACTTAATTATGTTAAATTGTAAAGAATTGAGTGAGCAAGCAAGCGATTATATCGATAAAAATTTATCTTTTTTAGAGAGAGTACAGTTTAGGCTGCATATAATGATGTGCAAACATTGTCATCGATTTGTTGAGCAATTAACGGTCACTGTGAACGCCACTAAAACACTAAAACCTAAGCCAATGAGCGAGCAAGATATCGAGACCCAGGCCAATAAAATGCGGGTAGAAAGGAATTCAAAAATACCTTAGCCTACAACTCGTAAGACGTGAATAGCGGTGCTTGTTTCATTTATGAGACACGATTGTGAGGATTCCAATAAGCTCTGATTCCTGCCAAGCCTTGTGCACCCGCAGCAAGCGCAGCTGCCTCATCATCCGCACTTACTCCGCCTAATGCATAGATAGGTAGCTCGACTTGGGCAATGATACTTTTAAATTTTTCCCAACCCAAGGGCACGGTATCAGGATGGCTACTGGTATATTTAACCGGTGATAAAAGCGCAAAATTTGCTCCAATGTTTTTTGCCTTAACTAACTCTTGCAGTGAATGACCCGATGCAGCAACCATAAACTCTGGCGACAAAGGCCGTGTGGCGTATTTCGCTAGACGTGTGCTATCGAGATGTACCCCTGCGGCAGCTAATTCTGGCACGAGACTAGGATCAGCATTCAATAACACCTTGCAACCATACTGCCGAGCCAATGCAATCACCTGTTGCGCAAGTGACTTATACTCAGCCAAGTTCATATTTTTTGCGCGCAGCTGCATCAGCTTAATACCAGACTGCAAACTATTTTCGAGTTTATGCATAAATCCGGCATCATTCTCGGGTGCGGGCGTAATCAAATAATGTTTTGGTAATGTCACTAACGACTGCTTGTCATTTTCTTTCAACCCTACTTAAACCGAGTCCACACTGTGGTTTTTCCAATAAAAGAAAAACCGATATAACCTCTAACATGCAAGAGATTTGAATTTTTCAATGTCATAATACTGGAATAGGTCTTGCCATCTCTCGGGTCATAAATACTACCCTCTTCCCATTTATTCCCGCCTTCGTATTCAAAATCTTTTAACATTTTGAGACCAATAAGTGAACGTGAGCGCAAACGTTCGTCTTTATTTTCGCGATCTACTTTGGTTTTTCCAGCCATCCCTTGATCATCATCAGCTGCATAGACGGGTTCTTTTAACCAAGTGATTTTTCCACAATATTTTTTCTCACATTGATAAATATCTACTCTTGATTTGCCATCACCGGTTAACCATTCTCCGAGAATAGAATCCTCCTGACTAGCTTGGGACACAGGTAATAGAAACACTAGAAATAATAATACCCATAATGTATTTTTCATTTTTCTGCCTCATGTATGTTTTACAACCAATACGCACTATTTTTCCAGAAACAATTGAGCGCCCAACAGCGCTAGGCCTGCACGCGCACAAGCTTCATCAAGATGTGCCCCAGGCGCTCCGCCAATGCCAATCCCACCCAGTAATTCACCGGCTATGATCACTGGAAAACCACCGCCTAAAATTAAGATTTGCGCATTCATATCACGCAAGCCCTGAATCTCCGGCAATTTGGTAATGAGTTTAGCGAGCTTCTGCGTGGGTTCCTTAAGACTAGCAGCGGTATATGCTTTGCGTTGGCTACTATCAATAGTATGTGGACCAGCAGCCTCTGATCTAACCTGCGCAATCAACACCCCAGCCCTATCAACGATCGCAGCAGCAACTGGGTATCCGTCTTTTTGACATTGCTCAACCGCCGCCATTACCGCATTATTCGCCAAGCTATAAGATAATACGGAATGTTTACTCAGGGGTGTCGCAGAGGAAATGACCGGCAAACTGAGCAAGCAAAAAAAACCGATAAACCGTCTAATTCTATACCGCATATTAAACCTCGTTATATTACTTTCCCAAAAAACGTTTAGGGCCTATTAACATCGCACAATCCGGATTCAAACTTTCGTTGACTCTTTCCATGCGTAGCCTAATTGAGTTGCAGCATTTGCTAACCGTTTATCTCGAGTCCATAACTTCGCACCAGCAACTAAGACCACCGATGCAAGCAACTGCACATCAATATACCCAATACCTTTTCCCATTAGTCTATTTTGCTCAATAAAATATAAACTTTCTTCGTGATTCACTGTTGGCAGAAACTCCAAACTTTGCCAAAGTAATAGAAGTTGCGTACGATTATTCAAATTGCCACAAGCCAACTCACCCAACACCAAAGGGTGCATTGCTACACAGTTTTGCTGAAGTAATTCAGCCAGGATAGGAGAACCAGTCCGCAGGTAATCTATCCAGACTGAGCTATCTACCAGTATCATGCGCCGTTGTAACGGCGTGGAATATCATCAACGGTTGGCTCAGTACCACCAAGCAGCGAAAGACGCCGGGCGTTTTCGCGTTGAATCAAGGCTTTCAGGCTTTCGCGCATCAGCGCCGTCTTTTCTTTTACACCCGTCAGACGAGATGCCTCTGCAAAAAGCTGGTCATCAATATTCAATGTTGTGCGCATAATAGTCCACCTTACAGCATACAAATCAAGCATAAGTATATGTCTGAATCATATGCTGGTCAATAAAAAACCGTAGTCCTATCGCAGGCGCTGTCACACATTATTGAAAGCTATATATTAAGGTCTGTTGACGTTTCATTTTCATCACTGCTGGAGCTACTTCTTCGGCAGATAAATATCGGTACACGTGCCGGCGGCCACTTCTGCGGCAAAATTAATGGTTTCAGACAAGGTCGGATGCGGATGTATGGTCAAGCCAATATCGTGTATATCGGCACCCATTTCTAATGCAAGCACGGTTTCGGCGATAAGTTCTCCGGCATTAGTCCCTACGATACCCGCACCAATGATGCGATGCTCTTCGTTAAATAATAACTTGGTTAAGCCCTCATCTCGACCAATCGATAATGAGCGACCGCTCGCGGCCCAGGGGAACACACCTTTTTCATAGACAATGCCTTCGGCTTTGCATGCTTCTTCGGTCTTGCCCATCCATGCGACTTCTGGGTCGGTATAAGCCACCGAGGGAATGGTTTGCGCATCGAAATAAGACTTCATGCCGGTAATGACTTCGGCAGCGACCTTGCCTTCGTGCGTCGCTTTGTGTGCCAGCATAGGTTGCCCAACAACATCACCAATCGCAAATATATGATTTACATTGGTACACATTTGTCGATCAACCGATATAAAACCTCGCTCATCAACCGCAACACCTGCTTTATCCGCGGCAATCAATAAACCATTCGGACTGCGCCCTATGGAAACAAGTACACCATCAAAGGTCTCTGATTCTGGCGCTTTTTTGCCTTCAAACTTACAGACCAATCCAGCATCTGTTGCTTCGATAGCCGTGACCTTGGTATTCAGATATACATTTTGATAACGTTTTTTAATACGTCGCTCTAACGGCCTCACTACATCTCTGTCCGCGCCAGGAATAATACCCGCAGAGAGTTCGACTATCGTCACATCCGAACCCAAGGCATCATAAACCGTCGCCATTTCGAGTCCAATGATTCCTCCTCCAACGACGAGTTTGGATGTTCAGGCGCGTTACGAATGGAGCTTAGCCGAAAATCCTTGCCGCCTTGTTTTTTGTTG
>CAZWUO010000215.1:0-5624 GCA_964636675.1 uncultured Ectothiorhodospiraceae bacterium | reverse complement strand
GGTCGTTCCGCTGCGATCAAGTGCACCTTGTAATGCAACATCACCCGTGCCCCCGAGAGAGAGGTTTGCAATCTTATTTATTATGTTAACGGTATTCTGGGTAGCCGTTCCTTGTTTTAGGCTAAGATCATTCAAGTTTGTCACGGTGGACGCGATGTCAATTTCATTCGCAACATTAGTCGCATCAATAGATAATTTATAATTGCTCGTTGTCGCATCGAGTGTGGTGGCTGCATTGAATGTTAGCTTGTTACTTATTAGATCGGTATTACCATCTAAACTGACATTTGTAGCAAAAACGAGACTGTTAGCAACATTGGACAGATCAATCGAGCCATTTAGTTTTATGGTTTGAGTTATTAGCGTGCTTGGATCAGTGCTTGTTGGAGGGTCGTTGTTTGTGACTCCCGTTCCGTCTAGTCCTTTGGTAGTGGCCGTGCCCATAGTGAAAATATTCACATTTTGGAATTTATTGAGTTCTGCGCTGGTGAGTATGCCAGCATCCCCTAAGCTTAGGTCGGTGTTCGTTGTGGACAAGGCGATATTCACACTGCCGTTTGCACTACCAGCAGCATCTATTTTTATGGCGTTAGCTAAATCAAAATTCGCTGCAATGAAAGTGATATCTCCTCCGTTGCTATTAATTTCGCCGGTCGTTAGCACCGTATTGTTGTCAACCGTAGTGCCGAAGGTAATGCTACCGATTCCGTCTGCCGCATTATTGGTGGTTAAATGGCTGGTGGTTGAATGGGGCGAGTCTGCTTCTAAGTGAATAGCAGTTCCTGCTGAATTCGTTGCCGTTATTTTTGCATTGACATTGATGTTCTCACCCGCTTGTAGATTAAACTCAGTGGCACCAGCGCCTAAAGTGACGTCGGCGTTGACACTAATATTATCGCTTGCTTGTAAAATAATTTTTCCGTTGAGGTTTGCAAGATCACTGGCGAGGACTACGCTGTTATCTGTTGGGGCTGTGTCAAAGGCCAAGGTGTTAATGTCGTTGGACGTTGTTAACGGTGTCGTTGTAGTTCCTGATGTTTTGATTTCGATATTCAGTGGGTCAAATAAAATAGTTCCGCTCTCACCCATTGCTGCACTGGTATCGATATCTCCCCGGGTTGTTAGGGTTTGCTTGCCTGACACTTCGACAAAACCGCCATTGCCGGATTGGGAGCCGCCTTTGGCTTGGATACTGCCATAGTATTGGGTAAAAATATCTGACCAGACGATGACTTCACCGCCATTACCTTGCTGTCTTGCATTGGCTTTTAAAGAGACGTTCTCTGCAACGATAGTTTTTTCTGCATTTTGAGTGTCGGGATTTTTTCCTTGAAAAGCACCACCAATCAGGATTTCGCCACCGCCGGTTTCGCCCGAAGCATTAACCGCTGAGTTGCCAAATAAGCCGACGAGTTTGCCCAGAAATTTCACCAATCCTCCTATACCTGTTTCTGAGGAAACATCCGTCACGCTATCGTTGCTTGCAATGGTCATATTGTCAGATTCTAGGTGTATAAATCCGCCATCGCCATTACTGCCCGCCGCACGCAATTCACCACTTTGCACAACCGGTGCGCCGCTGCCGATAAGATGTATTTCACCGCCAATATTTGCGATGCGTCCGGCTTCGATCAGGCCTTCATTATTAATAGCTTGATCAAAGACGCCTTGTGCTGTTTTGGCGGTTAACGCAATAGTGCCGCCATTGGCTTGTAAGCTACCTGAATTTTTTATAGCGTCTTTGATGAGTTGGTCGTTGTTAATGGTCGCTGCGTCTACCGCAAAGCTAAGCAGCCCATCGCCATCAAAATCTATTGTGGCTTGGCGACCTGATGCGAGGTTGATATGCCCATAGTCGGCAATAATGGCTCCTTGATTATCTACCGAGTTGGCAATCAGATTGACCGAGCCGCCGGTGGCAGCTTGGATCAATCCACGATTTATAATTTGGCCATTTGCGCCGTTATCTGCGGCTAATACATAACGGCCATTGCCCTCATCCGCAATATTCAGCGTGGTTGCGATGATACTGTTCACATTAATTACCGAGTTTCGCCCAAAAATAAAACCGTTGGGGTTTTGCAAGAAGACACGTCCGTTCGCGTTAATTGATCCGTAAATTTCACTCGTGTTTTGATCATAAATGCGATTAATCGCGACTGCCGAGGCAGAGGGCTGTACAAAATTGACGGTTTCGTTTGCATTGACATTAAAAGACTGCCAATCCAGAGAGGCGGTATTTGACGCCTGATTAATTTCGGTGATATTGCCCGTTTGACTAATGCTTGCATTGCCCGAGGTGACTTTTCCGCCACTGGGCGCCGCATAAGCCGATGTTAGCGGCATAAAAAGTGTGCCCGCTGCTATTATGGCTATTGGATAAAGCCGGTAGGTGAAATAGGGTGATTTAGCAGAGGGGCTGTGGTGAAATTTTGTCATCAATTTTTACCTGATTCCATTATGTATTAAAGGAATATTAAAGAAACACTAAAAGTTATAACTTAAGCTAAAATAAAATGTTGCGGTGAACTTGCTGCCGTCAACCGGCACGGCGAGTTCTGTTTTAACATTAAAACCTTTGTTGTTAATTAACATCATGCCTAAACCGGTTCCGGCCAAAGAAATATTTTTATTTTCGTTGGTAAGTGATCGATTTCTGTAGCCTTTTGCGTAATCAAAAAATATTGAAAATTGCAGGGCTTGCAACCAACTGACCTGGGTCATGGCCGCGGATTTAGCGATCCATTCCAGTGAAAAAAAACCGGCTTTATCCATTAAGGCCGCTGATACGGGGTAGGCGCGAACGTTGTTCGGGCCGCCTAAAGTCATTTGCTCCAAGGAAATGAGTGCGTCGTCGGTATATTGGCCTTGAGTGCGGATTAACAAATATTGATGATTGAAAAAGCTGCTTTCGAACAGCTGAAATAAAGGCTGTACCCGGGTATAGTTCAGCGCATATTTGGCAAAGCTTCCACTCGCATTTTGGTTCAAGCCCAAGGTACGGCTTGATGTGCCATCACCGTTTCCATCCATTGCACCGAGAAAGCCACTGATGCTGCGATAAGCGGTTAAGTTAACAAGATTCTTGCCCAGTGTGTCTGAATGTTTAATGGATACATTTAGGCCGAAGACTGAGAGCCTATCGCGACTACTTGATGTTTGATCATCGAGTGTTTCAGCATATTTATGGGCAAACTGGGCGCTGCTTTGCAGGCTGAAATTGCGCTTTCTAATGAGGTGTTTGTTGACATAAACCTGCGCGATCTTGGATCGACCATTGATGTTTTGCTGGGCTAAAAACTGACCCAGTGCATAGCGGTTCTGGCTATATCCTGTGCCTAGGATTATATCAAATGGGATGACCGGAACTTGATAATTAACATTCCCATATAAACTGTTTCCTGAGGTCCCTCCCGGTTTGCCGGAATACAAAAAATTAAACTTTAATTGGTCGGCATTATACGTTGGATTGTTGAGCTGAGCATTAAAGTGATAACGATAACGGCCCGCGAACTCGCTACCGTGATTATCCATGTTGACAGATGATCGCAATTTTTGTTCGTTGCGTACTTGAATCTTAAGTATCGCCGCGCCGGTTTGGGTGCCGGGGGCAAAAACATTACGAGTTTGCAAGCCGGGATAGTCATGCAGTTTTAATAAGGCATTCTCAATCGTCTCTTTTTCTACGGGTTGGTTTATCAGAGGGGCAAATGGTTTTAGTATTTGCCGGTTTTGGTAATCCTTGTTTTGCTCTATCTCGATTCCTTCAAAATTGCTTTCGAGGATTTGGATTTTAACCAGGCCGTCTTTTATTCTTTGCTCTGGGACAAAGGCGCGGGCTAAAAAAAGTCCTTTTGCGCGATAGTAAGTGGTAATAGTGGTCGTTACATGGCGCAGCTCTTCGATTGTAAAGCCGTGCTCAGAATCCTGCCGGATCAATTCAATAACACGATTGAGTTGCGCGACATCAATCCCTTGCCCTTGCTCAGGTCGATTGGTCGCACCGATGAGTTCAAACCTGCTAACCTTAAGGCGTGGCACATCGTCATCGGGTGCTTCGCTGATACTTTTGGGGCTAGGAGTTTGTAGCAGATTTTGTTGCTTATTGTTGAGCTCGATTTTTTCGCTAAAGCGTGGTTCAATAGCGCCGGCTCGAGCCGCGTCAGGAGCGGCGAGTCCCTGCAATGGGAGATAACAGAGAGTTGCTGCAACAAGAGTTACTGCATAGGGCGCTGGTTTTCTGAAGTGCTGCTTACGCATAAATGGTTTACCTGATGGTTTAAGTTTGTTTTCGCCTTGTTCTCATCTTGTTGGTTAACTTGCTCAGAGCTTTCTCCGGTATTCATCCGATCATTTCTAGAGTTTGTCAAATCATTGCTCGTCGAATAATATCCGTTTGCAGGTGATTTTAGCTGATCTATTCAATAACATGAGATCAGCTATGTTAGTCGCTAATGTTTAGTGACTAATGCTAATCACTAATGCTAGTTACTATGCCGCAGAAATTTCGCTTAGCAAAGTGTGTTAGTTCACAAGTCTCAATTAATTATTCGGACGATAATGCTGGGATAGTATTAGCGTAATGCTGCGTGATAGCAAGCCTGGGCTAGGATTTGTTGCAAAGAATAGATTGTTGAGATATGCTGGTTTGCCACTTTGGTGTGAGTGTTTGAGTGCTTAATTTGCTAAGGTTTAAGGTTAGGGTTAAGACTAAGTTCAAGAATACTTGAAAACAGATATTATCCTATCACAATTCTGTTTTGCTGCGATAAGCCAAAGCTTTGCGGGTTCCCGATTGGATGTTGCGATAGGTGCGTTAGTATATTTAATGATCACTTAAAGTCAAATGAGATTGCTAACATGGATGATAGTTTTAAAGAATTAGGGAAAACGCCTATCAGTGCTGATGCGCCGGGCGGTGTTTCTGTGCGATATGAGCCGGCATTTGAACAGCTCAATGAAGAAATAGCGAAACAAGAGTCTCTTTCCGCTGAATCTATTAATTGGTCTACCGTGGTAGATCTTTCACAAAAAATTCTCCAAGAAAATTCAAAAGATTTGTTAGTGGCCTCTTATCTTGGTCGTGGTTTGTTGGAAAACCATGGTTATGAAGGTTTATCCGTAGGCTTGGTTATTATTAAAGACCTGGTCGAGAACCACTGGGATCATCTGTTCCCCCCTGCGAAAAGACTGCGTGCAAGAAGTACCGCGCTTGAATGGCTTGCTGAAAAAGCGGGTGCGGCAATTACGGCAAAGCCGCCGAACGGCAATGATGCCGAGAATGTACTGCGCGCGGCGGCCTTGGTGCGCGAAGTGGATGGCTTGTTGTTTGATAAAATGGGTGATAGTGCGCCGTCTCTGGCGGCACTCAATAAACCCCTTAAAGAATATAAACGTGCTGCTGAGCATGCGCAAAAGCAATCTGCAGCCAATGCGACAGAACAGCCGGTACAAAAAACCGCAGCACAGGTATCTGCTGGCGAATCATCGGCGCAAAATGTCTTCGCTGTTGAAGAGGCTGCTGAAGAGGCTGTTGGACAAGCCGCCGTTACTGCGTCAGCGGTTCCGCGTCCGAGTTCTTTGCGTCAACGTGGTGCGGCAAATTCTGCTTCCGCGGGGGTAGC
>CAZWUO010000214.1:0-5663 GCA_964636675.1 uncultured Ectothiorhodospiraceae bacterium | reverse complement strand
TGCAGTAAGCAATACAACGCTCGCCCAGGGTTTCGATAAGCTCATGGAAGAAAATATTAACAACGGAACATGGGGCGCGCCACAATGTTTTTTTAGTAATTTCAACGCCGCCAATCAAGCACTGTGTAATAATAATCCGTCATTCGGGGTTGACGCTGCTGGCCCGTTATCATTTGTCGATGGTGTTGAAAGCAATCCTAATGCGCAGGTGGGGGATTTTCCATTTAATAATGGTGTATTTGGTCGGTTCTCCGGTGATGGCCGTCTGCCCGCAAATTTACAACCTGGCACCGGAGAGTTGACGTTTATGGTCGCAGCATTTGTAACCCGGCAATTCAATCCGGGTAATCTGATTGGACGCGCTGCATTGCACGCGGGCTTCAATCACAAATTTATCAAAGAATCTGACGGGATTGACCCCGGAGATATTACGACCGTTTTTACCAGTTTCGTAAAACCCATTTATAAAGACTTTTTATCACTCGATCTCACTTTTGTCGGATTCCTCGAAGAACAAGATTCCTATGCCGGTAAAATCCCAGAACCTGGCATACATGCGTGTGTCGCTGCTGATATCGGAGTGATCGGAGGCTGTGCGGCGGCAGGCGACCAAGTATTCCAATTCGAACTGCAGGATAGACCGTCGTTCCTAAAAGGCTTTAGTGGTTTCATCGCACCCAGTTTAATCTTTAGTCCAGATCCGCAAATACGCGCGACCATTTCTGGTTTATACCGCGTGATTGATCCCGACTTAGGCCCAGCCCCGGAAACCATCTTACGCGCAGCCGTTGAATATACGTATTAATATCAGGAGGGACATCTAATGCTTCATAAAACTAAATTTTTTCATTTTGCCTGCCAGCTTTTGATTAGTTGCAGCTTGTTAACCGGAAGCGCATACGCAAAAAATTATTTATATACACCCGATGGTCGCGCGGTACCCATTAAGTCCGGCGTAACTCAACCGGACATTAGTGAATATCGTTCACCATTGGAAAGCAAAGTCGTGGATCGGCGCTTTTATACCAACGAGGCGACTTTCATGGCCAACGAGCAATTCAAGATGGGTATGGAGGGCTGGAACGACATGGTTAAAGCCGCGATGCCGGTTTCGTATCGGCGGGCATTCCAATGGGTGGTGATGCGTGAAACGTATATGTATGCACGTAATCTGCTCGATTATATCGGTGGTAGAAGTCATTCGGGCATCCATATGGTTCAAGGCCCCTATTGGACAATGAAAGCTGAACGACACAGCAATTTTAATCGTTTACAACGTGATCGTGGTGAACGCGCCTTTTCGAATAAAGATATCATGCTCGGTTTTTATTTACCCTTGGTCTATCAACGAACAGGCTTCCCGCGGGTATTCGACGATATACAAGTGACTTATTTACAGTATAAATCAGTAGATCCAAGATTTACCGGTGAACTTGATGGAGATGATACGTTTGTCGACCCAATGAGTGGAAAAAACGGCGGTTGGGGGGTTGCTAACACCTATTTCAATGATTATACGCAACGCTTTGATCACGATAAAATGGATACAACTTTTAATCTTGGTGCGTTGGGACAATTCCTTAAACGACGTTCACAATGGGCAGATCGTTTTTATCAAAGTGACCGCTACGATGAAATAGAAGGCAGTCATAGTCTTGTTCATCTACTTGGCAATGACGCTGAAGAAGGCATGCGTGGATGGGGGCTATCCATGGCCTCGGTTAACGTAATGCTCAAAGCGAAATCATCGATGTTTACCGATGGTGAAAGTCTGATGGGGATAAACCCAAAAACCTATGACCCGAAACAAGGTTTAAGATACTTACCGCATGAAATTACACCGAATATTTTTTGGGCCGGTGATTTGCCCGAAAGACTATGGAGCATGTCGATTAAAGATAACTCCAGCCAATTATGGGATCAAGCATCATGGCTTTGGGGTACCAGTGCATTTGCTGTCATGGTCAATCGTCGTACCGATGTATTTACTGCAAACCCGCCGGTTGATAGTGGTTTAATTGAAAAAAGTACCGGAGAAATGGCGCAAGCATTGAGTGTGAGCATTTTTAGAAATGTAAAAGCCATGCATCTGAAAAATGGCATTTTCATCTCTGAGTGGACACCTGAAAATAAAACCGGCGATACAATTACCATGCAAGACATGACCATGGCTATTGTTGCCTTATACGACTTGCAGCAAAGCTGGAAAGTGTTAAATAAATACCCAGAACTTCGTGATGAGGCCGTGCGCATTGTGCGCAAAAATGCCGACTTCTTGATTAAGGTGCAGAACTCGGCAGGTGGGTTTTCGCGAGCTTATAAAGTGGATGGATCATCTATTGGTGAAAAGAATTTAAGCGTATCCAATTTTGAAGCTATCCGTGCATTAATCGCTGCCTATTTTGCCACTCAAGATGAAACCTATCTGAGTGCGGCGAGAAAAACTTTCAATTATGTGAATAAAACATATTGGGTAGAAAGCAAAGGTATGTACCGTACTCAATTAGGTGACGATACCGCCATTATTACGCCCTACTCTACAGGTATTGCGTTAGGTGCCATGCGCGAAATGTTATTCGTTACACCGGCCCACCTTGTTCATCCGCAAATTGAGCGATTAACCAGATGGTGGATACAAACCGTCGATCAAAGTGGTTTAATGCAAGCAGAAACAAAATTCACGGGTGAAATTTACGCCGGTTTTGCGTCGGGTGATGACGATGCCGACGGTATACCCGTCGTTTCCAAAGCCTATGGAAGCAACGGAACGGCTCCAGTCATGGCGGGTAAAGTGGTGGTCAATCTTGCGAAGGGAAAAAATAAAAAATTCGACGATATTGACGGGCATTTACATAACCCAAATAAATTTAGTCCCGTTAAAATGAGCTATGTCATCCAAGGAATAAGAGAACAAAATACAATCTTAATACCTGAAAAAATAAAACAAACATCAGGATTCGTCGTACGCAATCCAATGGTGCGTGAAGATGGCACGACAATACCGTTGCAACCCGCTATTCCAGAAAAAATTGCACTGGGCATTAAACACAATCTTTCAGGGCAACAGATATTCGAGGCAAACTGTCAAATTTGCCATGGACAGCATGGAGAAGGTATCGATGGAAAAAATCTTGGAAACATGATGAACTTCAATTACGAAGTAATGTTTCAAGTGGTCAATGATGGTCGTTTTGAAAAATCTATGCCGCCTTGGGGTGCCGGGAACAACGACGACTTTGGTGGCACGCTTAAGAAAGGGGAAATCGATCGCATTATCGCTTATGTGCAAAGTGACAAGTTTAGAAAAAATCACAAAAAAATGGAAGCCGGCGAAGTACTCGCTGATGCACTACCAAAAGATGTTTGGTTTTTCTTGTCACGTGACAATTTAAAATATGCGGGAAAAAAAATATTTGGAGAAAAAGAGGCCGAAAAATACGTCAAAAGCCAAGCTAATCCAGCAAAATTACAAGCTACCTGGTGGGAAAATTTACGTAAAAATAGAGAATCTGCATCTGTAGTTCTAGCGCCTTAGGGATATTCTTCTATTCCTGCGTTATTGTTTTAGGCGAACGCAGGATGAAAACAGACGCATTAGTACAACGAAGAGGAGTGCTTGAAGCTCTCTTTTTTCTAGGTGCTATAGGTCAAGTTATTTTTTGACAGTCCTTAAATACCAAGCACGCATTTGTACCACCAAAACCAAAACTATTACTGAGCACACAATTGAGTGTTTTTTTCTCAATCGTGTTGGTAGCGATAGGGAATTGCGCCTCTTCCTCGTCTCGGTGATGAATATTAGCTGATGCGGCTATAAAATTGTTATTTAACATTATCAGAGCATAAATGGCTTCGTTAACTCCAGCGGCACCTAAGGCATGTCCGGTGAGTGACTTAGTTGAAGAAATTAAGGGGATGGTGTTGTGAAATACGTCTTTAATCGCACGTAGTTCTTTAATGTCACCGACTTTTGTGCTCGTACCGTGTGCATTGATGTAGTCGATAGGCATATCTACATTTTTCAAGGCTTGGCGCATGCAACGAGCAGCACCCTCGCCAGAAGGTTGCACCATGTCATAACCATCTGAAGTTGCACCATAGCCGATGAGCTCAGCATAAATTGGCGCGCCCCTCGCTTTAGCATGCTCCCATTCTTCCAACACCAAAACACCGCCTCCACCAGAAATTACAAATCCGTCGCGTGCGCTATCGTAGGGGCGAGATGCACAGTGCGGGAATTCATTATAGCTAGATGACATAGCGCCCATTGCGTCAAATAATGCACTTAACGACCAGTGAATCTCTTCACCTCCCCCCGCGAATACTATGTCTTGTTTACCCATTTGGATAAGCTCCGCTGCATTGCCGATACAGTGTGCGCTGGTAGAACATGCTGAGCTAATTGAATAACTCACACCGCGTATTTTAAATGCAGTCGATAAACAAGCTGAATTGGTATTCGACATTGTGCGTGTAACTCGATAAGGCCCAATTTTTTTTACCCCACGGCGGCGCAATATGTCAGCAGACTCCACGATATTTGCGCAAGAAGCTCCACCAGAACCCATGATTAATCCAGTGTTTTCATTTTGAATCTCTTTTGGATGTAAATTGGCAGACTTCAAGGCCTGTTGCATCGCGATATAATTATAGGCAGCGCTATCCCCCATAAAACGTAGATTGCGCCGATCAATATACTCAGAAAAAACCATGTCAATACTGCCTTCTACTTTGGAACGGAAGCCGAGGTCAGCGTATTCAGGTTGCCATCGAATTCCGCTCAAGCCGTTACGTAGGCTATGGGTGACTTCGTCAATGTTTTTTCCAATGCTCGACACGATTCCCATTCCGCTAACAACAACTCGGCGCATGACTATTCTCTTTGTGGGTAAATGAAAATGTGTATTTTAGCTCTAATTAATATATGATCAACAACATATTATAAATAATAAGGTGATACGATGCCGTTAAGTAAAGAACATAAACAACGCAGTCGAGAGCATATACTTGATAGTGCCATTCGGTTATTTGCCGTGCGTGGATTTAATAAAGTGTCAATTGACCAATTGATGTTAGATGCAGGGATGACTCGCGGCGCATTTTACGCCCACTTTAAATCAAAGGAAGAATTATACGCGCAGGCCATGATAGCTGCCGCGAACAAAAGTATGATAATGAACTGTGATAAAAACAGCGCTGAATTTTACAAGCTTATTATCAATGGATATTTAGACATGGCTCACGTCAAGCAAGAAACAGAACCTTGTGCGCTGTCTTTTTTTGTAACCGATGTTGCGAATGAAAAAAAAGAAGTTAGAAAAGTCTATACGCAAATTTTTAAAGGTCTGATTCAAATTCTAGCAAGCCAACATAGTGAAAAAAATAGAGAGAAAAATAGCAAAAAAATAATGGCGATTGCAGCAATGATGATTGGTGGTGTTGCGGTAAGTCGGGTATTAATCGATGATGATGATGCCGTTGAAGAGCTATTGGAAAGTTGTCGTAGCGTGGCGAAAAAACTAGTGGGATATTAGTGCAGAGTCGAAATATATTTTGCCAAGCGATGGATAATAAAAAATGTTTATTGATGAGCAAAGACGGATGGTGTATATATACCCGTGGCGTTATAGATTTAGGCCTTATTACACGCCGTATTCTTTCCA
>CAZWUO010000213.1:0-5783 GCA_964636675.1 uncultured Ectothiorhodospiraceae bacterium | reverse complement strand
TACACATTGCTTCTATTTTGCTTTGGCTGAACTGAATGTCGACACAGCCTAATATTAGGGGGATTACCTGAGGACCGTTTTAGAAAAAAATTGCAGAAGGCCTACGAGCAAACGGAGTACCGATCGGCAAAACAGGCGCTCAAGGCGATTAGTACCGAATTAAAGATTCTCAACGAATCGGCGGTTCGCAGCCTGGACGAAGGCTTGGAAGAAACCCTTACCCTGCATCGCCTGGTACTTTTTGAACAATTGGGCGTCAGCATGAAAACGACCAACTGCATAGAATCGGTAAACAGTCAGCTAGAACAATATACGAGACGGGTCACAATTGGAAAAATAGCAATCAGCGGCAGAGATGGATTGCCACAGCCTTGTTGGAAATCGAGCCATCGCTTAGACAGGTCAAAGGCTACAGATTTCTTCCACTTTTACGAGCCGGGGTGAAACGACTAAGCACTGAGAAAATGGGCGTCAAAGCAGCATAGGTCATATGTAATTTTTAACTAGAAAAAGGATTGACTTCCAGCCTATAATGCCCACCGTAAATTTTAACTACTCGCTGAGTAGTTACCTTTGGCTTTATGCTGGTTTTTCATCAAAGGTTGGTTGTTAAATGACTATTGTGTTGGAAAAGGAAGTGGCGGAGTTGATCGTGGATGCATTGAATCTGGAAATTGATGCAGATGAAATTGAACCAGAAGCACGGCTGTTTACAGAGGGTCTGGGATTGGATTCAATTGATGCGCTTGAATTATCCATGTTGCTATCAAAGAAATATGGTTTAAAAATTGTGCAAGGTGATAGAGAAAATATCGGAATTTTTACGTCGTTAAGAACCTTGTCGAATCATATCGCAAAGCATAGGGTAATCTAAAGAAGCAGAACTTGGCCTCCTCTAATCCTGAGTGAATACTTAAGCATAAGCTTTCTACTCTTGTGATAGAAATGTGGAAAAATGTATTGCGGTTTCTCTTTGGTATTATGCCTTGCACGATTGAGTTTTCTGTTGAGTCAAAATATAAAATAGCGTTGTATAGTTTTTCATGAAGGCAAAAAAAAGTAAAAAAATACTAGTCGTACTGTACTCCCAAACTGGGCAGTTGAGCAATGTTGTAAAATCAGTGACTGGGCCACTTGTAGAATCTGATAACATCAATGTTCATTTCCTTACCTTGAAGCCCAAAGAAAACTACCCTTATCCTTGGTCATTTTTTAAATTTTTTGATGTATTCCCTGAGTCTGTATATTTGGATCCGCCTGAACTTGAACCATTTGGTCTTCAGGGAACAGAAAAATTTGATCTAGTGATATTGGCGTATCAGATCTGGTATTTGTCACCTTCGCTACCGATAACGGCATTTTTGCAAAGTGAAGCCGGGCGCAGCCTGTTAAAAGATTGTCCAGTTATCACTTTGATCGCTTGCCGAAATATGTGGACCAGAGCGCAGGAAACAGTAAAGCAAATGTTGACCTCTGCTCAGGCTAAGTTAATAGACAATGTTGTATTTATTGATCAAGGGTCAACGCTTGCCAGCTTTGTTACAACACCACGGTGGTTATGGACGGGCAAAAGGGATGCTTTTTGGGGGTTTCCTCCCGCCGGTGTATCCGAAACAGATATCGCCAATGGGCGGCGCTTTGGACTGGCAATTTGTGATGCACTTTCCCGAAACCTGGAGATCACAGGGTTACCTCTGTTAACTGGATTAAGTGCGGTTAATTCCACATTAAGTTTGATTCAGGCCGAGAAAATTGCGTACCGTAGTTTCCGAATCTGGGGTGCACTAATACGTAAAGTTGGTAAGCCGGAGGACTTTAGACGGCGCCCGATAATGCTTTTATATTTTATTTTTTTACTCTGCATGATTTTGGTTGTGGTACCGATCAACCTGGTTTTGAAAATATTATTGTCACCCTTGCTTAAAAAGAAACACGCAAGCACGAAGGAATATTATGAGTTGCCATCAGGATCGGGTGTTGAAAGGATGACGGAGTTTAAATGTCACTGAATAATGTTTATATCACACGCACCGCAGTTTGCATGCCAAATAACCCGGTGGAAAATGACCAAATTGAAGCAATTCTTGGTATGGTTGGCGGAAGACCTTCGCGTACAAAAAAAATTATTCTAAGAAGTAATGGGATAAAGCAGCGTTATTATGTGCTTGATCCAAAAACGGGCGAGCCTGAGTTTACCAATGCACAGCTTGCGGCTGAAGCGGTTAGGAATTTATTTCCCACGTTGGCAGAAATGGATGAAATAGATTGCCTGGTGTCGGGGACGACTATTCCTGATCAAATGATGCCCAATCATGCAGTCATGGTTCATGGAGAGTTGAAAATTCCGCCATGTGAAGTAATCGCAACATCGGGGGTGTGTCTAAGCAGTATCTCGGCGCTTAAATATGCATATATGGCCATAAAAAGTGGTGAGCACAAAAAAGTAGTTGCGACTGGGTCAGAAGCGGCTTCCGTGGTGTTGCATTCTCGTCATTATGAAGAAGAATCCCGCTATAATGTTGAAGAACTAAAGAAAAATCCGATTATTGCATTTGAAAAAGATTTTTTACGCTGGTTATTGTCAGATGGTGCCGGTGCTTTTTTATTGGAATCAGAAGTTCGACCCGGCGCTAATCAGGTCGTTTTGAAAATTAATTGGCTGGAAATAATCTCATATGCCAATGAAATGGAAACATGTATGTATGCGGCTGCGGTCAAGGATAGCAGTGGTAATTTGACGGGCTGGGCCAGGTATGAGGGGCATGAACTGTTAGAGCATTCAGTGTTTACTATCAAGCAAGATGTGAAACTGCTGAATGAACATATTATTGATTATACCGTTACGCGCGCCTTATCCGCGATAAAGAAAAAAACGGGGTTGACTGCAGATCAGGTCGATCACTTTCTACCTCACGTGTCATCAATGTATTTTTATAATAAAGTCCACGATGCGTTATGTGAGATGGACTTTGAAATTCCTCAGGAAAAATGGTTTACCAACTTGGCGACAAAGGGCAATACCGGTTCGGCCGCCATGTATATTATGCTGGATGAATTATTAAAATCTGGTGATGTAAAATCTGGTGACAACATATTATGCTACATACCCGAGAGTGGACGATTCTCCAGCTCTTTTATGCTGCTGACAGCGATGTGATAACGGCAAAGACACATTTGAGCGTTTAATTTTATGAAAAAAGAAGAAGTGCCTCAGGATGATAGCGGGTTACTCGGCGGAGAGACCAAGGGGGTCTACGCTGTTGGTGAGAGTGGTAAATTGGAGATGGTGCAAACGGTGGGGTGGGATGCTGAATCTGTTGTGCTGCAACAGGCGCTCGATGAAATTGATCGTATTGCTCAAGATGCATTGCGTCGAGTAAAAAAAGGCGAGTCTTCTCCTTTAGAGTTTCATATGTGTGCCCAACGCATGGACTTGTCGATGTTAGCTCAAGCCGTTGGGCGTTATCAATGGAGGGTTAAGCGGCATTTTAAACCGGATGTTTTCCGCGACTTAAAAAAAAGTGACCTTGACCTTTATGCCGAAGTGTTGAACATAAGCGTTGAGACGCTGAAGAAAATTCCGGATGATGCGATGTGTAACGATGCTAATGCTAGTAAAGCCCAGCAGTAATGAGTGTGCCTCTACAAATAAATAATTCATTCGAACATCGTCAGTCAGCACACTGTGAAACTGGTGTTATGTCTAGTCTGTTACGGCACCATGGTCTAGATATTTCCGAGCCAATGGTATTTGGTTTGGCCAGTGGTCTTACTTATGCGTATTTGCCTCTCATAAAGATTAATGGTTTACCCTTGCTATCATATAGAACGCCTCCACGTATGATTATTCGCTTGTTGGCATGGCGAATTAAAACTCTAAAAATAAGTTTTAATATTTTCAAAGACAATAATAAAGGTATGTTGGCATTAGATGAGCGATTGGATAGTGGCGTAGCCGTTGGTTTACAAACATCGGTTTTCTTCTTGCCTTACTTCCCCAAAGAGATGCGCTTTCATTTCAACGCACATAATTTGATTGTATATGCAAAGGATGAAGGTGTTTATAAAATAAGTGACCCTGTCTTTTCACATATTGTTGAGGCGGATGCAGAGAGCCTGAATAAATCTCGATTTGCACGTGGCGCACTTGCGCCAAAAGGAATGATGTATTATCCCGTTAGTGTGCCGAAAGAAATTGATTTTTCAAAATTGATTCCGAGATCCATTCGTTTTACGGGGAAAATGAATGGGAGGTGGAATCCTGTGCCATTTTCTGGTGTCAATGGTATGAAAATGGTTGCAAAAAAAATCAAAAATCTTGATAAAGCCGATCAAAATTATGCACGATTTTTTTTAGGACAAATTGTCAGAATGCAGGAAGAGATTGGTACGGGCGGTGCCGGATTTCGCTTTATGTATGCGGCATTCTTACAAGAAGCGGGTGAGAAATTAAGTAGCCACCAATTATCTGATATGGCCGTTGAGATGACAAGAATCGGAGATGAATGGCGAGAGTTTGCATTACTGGCCGCTAAGATGAGCAAAAAAAGAGCAGATCATGATTACAATGACATCGCCATGCAGCTAAACAAAGTGGCGATAGCGGAATTAGAGTTCTACAACCAGTTAAGCAGCTTTAGATTGTAGTGGGTGTAGAATGCAGTTTATATTTATTTTGGGTGTCATAGATTAGGTTAAATTATGCACCATTTAATGAGTGTTTTAAACTGCTCATTAGGTGCTCCATAATTGAATCGAAACTCACATTCTTTTAGGAAAAAAGGAAAAGATTTCTTTGGAATACCATTATACTTTCGTAAGACTCTTTTAGCTTGATTCCAAAAGTTCTCAATCCCGTTGATGTGATTAGATTGTCCCTCCGCAAAATGGCTTGTGTGCTTGATCCGATGGTGATGAAAACCTAACACATCCAGTGTGTTGTAAGAGCGATAGCCGTCAGTGTAGACCACGCTATCCAGCACTATTTTCCCTTTAATAATAGGCATTAAGGTCTTTGTCTGGGTATCTTCAATCACTTTTGTATAGACTTTTCCACCACGCTTAAGTATCCCGAACACGATGACTTTTCCTGCGGCACCACGACCTCGCTTTCCCTTACGCCTACCGCCGAAATATGACTCATCTAACTCGACTTCTCCTTCAAAATATTCCTCTGCTTCCTGTTTTAGATGATTTGCAAATGACCTCTCTAATTTTCCGGTAATACAAGGTCGCCGTACATCGGTTTATCCCCAACAAATCAGAGGCTCTTCGGGCTGTCACTTCAGCTACAAAAAACTGTAGCACTTGCTTCTGAACTTTCTTCGATAATTTACAACGACTTATAGGCACTGTCATAGACTAACACTCCTGTTAATCTATGACAGCCCCTACTTAGGGCTTGCTGAAAAAACATAAGGCTATGATTTTAAAAGATATTATCTTGTAGTATAGTGTTCCAAGTGCAAGGAAATAGACCTTCGGCCCCTAAAAAGCGTGCACCAGGAGCCCACATGTATCGTAAAAGTGACCCAAATCAGCTGACCTTTGAGGATTTTCACCTGCCCTTCGGCGGGAAACTGCGGAGCGATAACCGCTGGGTGATCCTGTCGAAACAGATCCCCTGGGCTGAGGTCTAGGCCAAATACATCGTACATTTTTCAAAAGAAGACATGGGTTCTCCGGCGAAGGTAATCCCCCCAATATTAGTAGGGGTTTAGAGTAGAGATTTTTTGTTCGTATCCGCCAGCTTCATAGCTGGAGTAATGCCACCGATGGCCATA
>CAZWUO010000212.1:0-5809 GCA_964636675.1 uncultured Ectothiorhodospiraceae bacterium | reverse complement strand
TTTTTGCACTATTAAAGGTATTAATTGCATTCGGTGGAAAAAAAGTACGCGAAGAATCGATTACCGAAATGGTGTGGCCAGATGCAGAAGGAGATACCGCACACCAATTATTTACCACAACGCTTTTTCGGTTACGAAAAATGCTGGGGCATCATGATGCACTGATTAACCGCGAAGGACGATTGTCTCTCAATGAAAAACATTGCTGGCTTGATACATGGGCTTTTAATGCAAATTCGGAAAAGCTTGTTTCTCTTATCAATAACAAAACACATAATTCTGAGTCAATTAGATTGTGCCACGACCAACTTCGCAACTATTATCGCGGTAATTTTTTTCAATCAGAAGAGAACTTGCTTGTTGTTGCTCATAAGCAACAAAAGATACGTTCAAAGTGGATACATCAGCTCTTTCTATTGGCGAACTACTGGCTAAAAGAAAGTAATAATACGGATGCAGATGATTGCATAGAAACTATTCTTAATGTTAATCCGTTAGAAGAAAAAGCTTATCGCATGCGGATTAATTTGCATTTATCTGAGGGTCGATTGTCTGAGGCGGTTGCCACGTATGAACTATGTAAAAAAATCTTGAAACTAGGTCTTAATGTAGCACCTTCAGTTGAAACAGAAATAGCGTATAAAAAAACTCAGCTACTTGAGAAAATATAATGCGAAAAAAAATGACTAGAATGAGCACGCAATAACATTGTGATTTTCACTGTCGTTTGTATAAACGAAACTCGCAGTGCAATCAAAAATTATTACGCGCTTATCCGTAACATAACCCCTCTCTTCAAGCTCGGTTCTATAGCAATTTTAAATACTTTTTTTATTAATGTTTGTGATGAGGTCTATGTTTATGCTTGACCATCTCAATATTACCTGCAATTTCTCCAGGCCAATGCTTGGCCGTGTGAACATTTACATGGGCATTGCCACTGCGGATTGCGTTAATCGCATCCTCCATGGTTCTTATTCCGTATTCGGCAAGAGACGCTGGCCGAATTGGGCCATAAGTAAATGGTCTGGTAAACAAGTCATCAGCCATCAGCATACCAGAAAATTCACCATTAGCCGGGAAAACACCATCATTCGTAATGCTAAAAAGCTGGAACATTACCGGCCCGTATGAACCTTTTTTACCTAAGTGAATATGTATTACCCCCACTGTACCCGGTGTGCCGTCGGAATTAAGCCACAAATTTTTCTGCGCAACAGTGACTTTATATTTTAATCCTCCGGCTCGCGTAAATTTCAGGTCAAGCTTGCCACTACCACCCGTGGGAATACTCGATTGATAATCGGAAAAACCTATCACTTGACCCGGAACATCCGGATTAAATATTGGTAACTTTGACATCAAGATCATGCCATCACCACTCATTTTAGCGCTGAAAACCTCACTCGCCGTCGCTGTTCCTGCAGCCACGCTACAGCATAGAAATGCACAGACAAGTAAGGATTGTTTACGGGATTTAAGCATAAATTATCTCCAGGTATTTAAGTTGGTTAATAGGAGATATCATTATCTGGATTGGAGGTCACTTTAAGCTTACATCAATGATTTTTATTTTCACTCGATGATGATTTATTTTTTGCACGATTAATTTCAGGGATAACAGAATGTTTCAATTAAAATAACTTAATTTTCTATGATGCTGTAATACAAGATTTTTGAACCGGGATCTGTGGATTACAATAAAATGCAGAAGATTGGCAAAATACTCTTACATAATGAGCGGCTTTTCTACTCTATAACGCCACGGGTATATTTCATTCATCAGCCGAAAACCGGAAGATTGGCCAACGCGCAAAAACACCCACCATAACGACACTCATCAGGCTTACGGTAATTAGACCATAAGCCGCAGGAGCCATCGCAAAAAGCGGATTATGTCCTAATATAGTCACTGCAATCGTCATCGCGAGTGGAATATTCTGAATGCCTGTCTCGACAGCAATAGTGCCCTGCATAGATCTGCCCAAATTAAAAAGACGCGCTAAAGCATAGCCAAGTAAAGTAGCAGAAACACACAACGTGGCAGCAACCAATCCGGCTTGAACGAGAGAATCCGCTAGGTTCTCTTTTTGGCCAACCAAAAAAGCCAGGATGCCAATAATAATAAAAATGCTGGAACCCATTCTAATCGCAGTTTGGCAACGATCAACTATGGTGGGCCATCGATTGCGAACAAATAATCCCAAACCAAGAGGGGCGAGCGTTAACACCGCCAATGGAAAGATTAACTGCATAGCAGAAATAGCAACAGGTTCGTTACTGTGAATGAAATAACTAAGGGCCAGAGCAACCCAAAAGGGCGTAGAAACAACGGCTATAACACTTGATAGTGCGGTTAACGTAACGGATAAGGCGACATCACCTTTTAATAGCAACGTAAGTACATTAGAAATGATCCCACCAGGAACTGATGCAAGAATAATAAATCCAACAGCAAGTTGCGGTTTTAAACTAAATATATTTATCAATAATAAAGCGATGAGTGGCAAAAAAATAAGCTGACTGGTAAGTCCAACGATAGAGGCTTTTGGATAGAGGGCCACACGCTTGAAATCAGTAATAGTGAGGCCTAGCCCTAGGCCAAACATAACGACAATGACCAATATTGGAAAAAGTATCTGTAGCGCGGAATGGCTTTCCATGGGAAGATCCTATAAAATTTTTGTTGCTTGTGATGACAATTTTTGGATATCCGTAAGAATTTTTCCTTAAGATAAAGCGCCTTTTCTGCTGCGATAATAACTCATGAGAACCGCGTTTACAAACGTCTTCTAATCGCTTAATAATAAAAAACTATAATCAAAAACATTCTATTTACATCACTGCCATCCCGTTAAGTTTTACAACAAAACCTTATGATTTATATTGAATAATTTATCGCATATAAGGTCACTTTGCTGACTAGGCCATCAGGTCAAGTTTTTCAAAGAGGTTGAGCTGCTAATAAACGAAGTATTTGCTGCATATTTTTTTAGCTCTGACTGAAATTTTAAGAATGTCAGAAGCAGATAAACGCACATTCTAATCCAAACCTGGGGCATGACAGAGCCCTTGTTGATACCGATAAAGGTTTTAATTTTCAAGTTCTGCCTAATGCATTTGAAAAAAGCTCAACGCCCCAACGCGCGTTATAAATATTGGCAATAGTCTTAGCTGCTCGCTTAAAATTATTGGTAAAATTGATTTCCATCTGAAATCTGCTCAAGCGCGTATCGGACTTTCCCTCTTACCAACCTTCACTCTCAACAGCCTCCTCGGAGTCAGTTGACATCCATTTAATACCTATAGGTATGTATTTACTAAAGTAAGCTAATTGTAAGCGGGTTCGGTTTAGGCTATCTGAGTCGATAGGATTTTGATCTCTACCGTGTTCCCCAATGTTGATTTTATGGCTTCTCGGGAATGGGGGCTAATGATCCGATATTGATAGCAATTTCAGTTGGTGCGAAGCACATTGGCTATGTCTATATGTTTATAATTTGAAATAAGGAAAACTACAAATGAATAAATTTGGGCGCGTAAATTTAATAACTACTATTTTAGTTGTATTCTCGATGACGAGTTTGGTACACGCTAACAACTACCATCATGATAATAGCAGAGGAGTTGTTCCAGGCAAATCTTTGGTTCACGGTGTACAGATTGTGGATGAAAACAGCGCAACCGGCTTTAGCCTGCCCGTACTTGGCGAGACCGACGAAGACGCTGTCCTTTATAATATACCGGCGGATGATTCAGCCTCGGTACCATTGAGAGAAGTTCCCACTTTGTACTTGACTAATGGGCCTGCTCCCGTAGTCATTGATGAGTCTATCAGTGCGGATAATCTTATGCGCGGCCTGGTCTATCCTGGAGCGCCGAATCCAATCACCTATGGTGACTGGATTGATGTTGGCGAATCTACGCTCAAATTTAGAATTCTTCCGAATGGCACGTCGAAAGTTTTTATGCGGGTCAGAGGGCTGTTGCCTAATAGTCTTTATACTGTTTGGCAGTTTAACAAGATGCCAGGACCCCCAGGACCTTTTGCCGGCATCCCAAATGTGCTTGCAACCGATCACAGAGGCAACGCAACGATGAAACGCATCTTGCCTTTTAATATTCGAGAAACTGTCAAATCACTGGACTTGATTTATCATTCAGATCATCAAGTTTATGGTGGTACGCCGTCGCTGATCAGCATATTCGCCGGTCATGATCAACATGTTCAATTGCAGTTTAATATGAATGATGAGCAGTAGCTTGCTGTTTAGCGTGTAGCAAATTGTGACTTTAGGTTAAGTCTTTTTTGCAGAGGGGAGATCTTAGTGGGTCTTCCCTTTTTTTATCCTAGAATCCGCAGTTGACCGCTAATCTCGTGACATAAATCACTGAAATGCCAGAGTTAACGACTGAATCAATCTTTCATCCTGGCGGTGAGTCCCGCTACGAGCCGAATTACACGCTTGCGGCTTGCGGGGCGTATCTCTGCGTTGTTGCTCCTTGGAATAGCTCACTGTTCCGCGTCGCTGAAAGCATTGGATGATAACGACTTGTTGATAACAATGGAAAAACCCCAGAAATAAAAGTCTAGCTACAGCGTAGACGATTGGCAGTCAATGTCAGACGCATTAACCATGAGACAAATTTTCAAGTAACGGTTCATCAACCAGGCTGCAGGACAACAGGTTTTTATATTGTTACAACATTACTGGATGAAACAAAGTATCCTGCCAATGAAATTATTGATCTTTATTTTCAGCGATGGGAAGTTGAATTAAATTTCTTTGATATCAAAACAACGATGGGGATGGATATATACCCCCGACATGGTAGAAAAAGAAATATTGATGCATTTAATTTCGTATAATTGTATTCGTAACCTGAAGCAGATTTTTTGGAATAATAAATTGCCAATATACCCATTATAATATGACCGATATGTATAAGCGCCGCTGGAGAAGTCCCGTAACTAAAATTTCCGAGAATTCCGCTTATAATCATAATCCAGCCTCCTCGTTTTAGGTTATAATAACTTGCTGCACTACCTGCAAATGCTAAAAAACCAGGTAATATACCCGTAGCATTTAGGACTTAGGTGTAACTGAAACCTTCAAAGCCACCGCCTAACAGCGATTCCATTTCATCCACATAGTGATCAAAGTTTCTAAAAAACTTTATAGTCGCTTTTCTAAAATGCTTCAAATTTGCATAATATACCCGTGGCGTTATAGATTTAGGTTTTAGTGTACGTCATATTCCTTTCATGACGAGGCGAAATGACGCGTAATAGCCGGTCTATTGCAAGGAATTTCAACGAAGTCATGGAAGGAATAGGGCGTGTAATAAGGCCTAAATCTATAACGCCACGGGTGTATTTATTGTAGAGCACTTTTTTCTTAAAAAATCGCCACACACGTTCGATCAAATTGAGTTCTGGAGAATAGGTGGGCAAGTAAACCAGCTTTAATCTCTAACTTTTTTCGATGACCTCTTTCACTTCTTGAGAATAGCGATATTTAGCGTTATCCAAAATAACAATGATTTCTTTTGCATAGAAATATTTACGGCCCAACATTTTCTAGTACCAACTTAGGTTTTTTGTAGGCGTAACCTTCGCGATGCAATAAATCTCTCATTCCGCTGAGGGCATAGTTCACATTTAATTGATCGAACACATTATTCAATAACGGCACTGGTGGTAAGATAGTAAGCGCCAAACAAACCACAGCATTCCAATTTATCAATTAACCACTTAAGCTAAGTTTTTTCAGAATGATGGACTTAGCATTATGTCAAAACGACAAAA
>CAZWUO010000211.1:0-5810 GCA_964636675.1 uncultured Ectothiorhodospiraceae bacterium | reverse complement strand
ATATCCAGCATAGACTTGTATATCAAGTTTTAGAAAAAGAAAATGCAATAAAAATTCTTCGTATGTGGACGCATTATGAGTAAAATAAATATAATCGGGTAGCCAAGAGTCTCTAGCTTTCGGCTCCCACAACACCTTTCTATTTACCCATAAGTTTACGCAAATAAATTAGTTGCGACTACTTTCCTTGAATATTCTGATGTTAAGATTAAGAATCATTTCTGTAATATCTCGATACTTTCTATAGTTTAAAATCAATCTTCTCACCTCTTTTACCCTGCTGTCTGGCACATAGACGGGGTTTTAGTTTTTGGTTTTTGGTTTTTGTCTTTATAGGTAAATCTGTGTGCCACGATTCCGTTTAATCAATGGAAAATCATTGGGATCCTTTCCCTTGGCCATTGCAATGATAACTTGACCATAAGTACTCCGATGGATGCCCAACCATGTTGGCACGCATCGGGTTCAGTTCGATATATCGACTATATACCCGTGGCCTTATAACGACCCTCCCATAAAGTACCGATTCTGTCGTAAGTGTCATTATAATATTGAACATAGCGCCGTCCCAGGCTTTGCACCACTTTACTTATGCTATTTTCTAAATTTGGCGTCATCAAGACATAGGCATTTACATCGCGTTGATGCTCGGCACAAGCATCGCGAAGACTCTTTAAATAAAATCGGTAGTCATCATCATTGGCAAAAATCATATCACGATTATTACCACGCTGGATAACATGTTGCGGCTGGCCAGGAATTACAAAACGGGGCAATAGTGCCATGAATAAACTCTTCTCCGTCTCTGACTAGTTTGAAGCAGCAGAACAGAATATTGTCAATCAATCGAGTCTGACCCCATCGATTGCCTGACCCCATCGATTGCCTGACCCCATCGATTGCCTCATCGATTGAATGACTCAATTAATACAAGTACTGACGCAGACCTAAGTTTGTTTGACAATGTGCAGTCCTATGCCTATTGGTCAGGTACGGAGTACGCGCCAAGTACCGCTAATGCGTGGGGCTTCGGAACCGATTACGGTAACCAGGACGTCGCCCCTAAGACCAAAGAGTTCTATGCTTGGGCTGTTCGCTCCGGCGATGTTGCCGCAGCAACGGTACCAGAGCCAGGAACGATGTTGTTGCTGGCTGCGGGTCTTATTGGCGTTGCGAGCACTAAGCAGCGACGTTGCCTATAGGGAGAGAGGTAGGTACGCAACGTGAGCAGAAGCGTGTGGATTTAGTGATTCGAAATCTTTGGGTTCTTAGGGAGAGAATAAGGGGACGCTACCCTTTTTAAGAGTGGCATCCCCGATATTATGGACATAAATTAGCAATCATTTAGTACGTCATATACCGCATTACACAGCTGCTCAATATCCTGTTTACCTATAATATAGGGCGGCATAATATAAATAAGCTTACCAAATGGGCGTAGCCATACACCTTTGGCAACCAGAGCCGGCTGAATAATATTCATGTCAACTGCCTGCCGGCATTCCACAACACCAATGGCACCCAGTACACGAACCTCAAAAACTTTATCAAGCTTAGAACATTTTTGCAGGGAATGATGCAGCCATTGCTCAATCTGTTTTATTTTTGTCTGCCAGTCTGATTCTAGCAACAGTTTAATGCTGGCAGCAGCGACGGCACAGGCAAGGGGATTGGCCATAAAGGTCGGGCCATGCATAAACACACCGGGATTTCCCTGTGAAATAGTCTGCGCAATCTCGGTGTTACTGAGCGTGGCTGCAAGGCTGAGATAACCACCCGTAAGGGCTTTGCCTATACACATAATGTCGGGCTGTATCTGCGCATGCTCACCGGCAAACAATTTACCGGTGCGGCCAAAGCCAGTGGCAATTTCATCAAAAATCAATAAGACCTTAAATTCATCACACAGCGCTCTTGCCCGGTTTAAGAAGTCGGCAGAATAAAATCGCATGCCACCGGTAGCCTGTACCACAGGCTCAAGAATAAAGGCGGCAAGTTGCGCGTGATTTTGCTGCAGAGCTGTTTTTAGATGATCTAAGTCTGGCGCATTACAGAGGCTGTCAAAGCGGCTTGTCGGGGCATCAATAAATAACTGCTGCGCCAGGCTTTGGGTAAATAGACTATGCATACCCGTCACCGGGTCACATACCGACATAGCACCAAAAGTATCGCCATGATAACCATTACGCAGGGTTAAAAATCGCTGTTTTTCAGGCTGCTTCTTAGCATGCCAGTATTGAATGGCCATTTTCATGGCAACTTCAACCGCAACCGAGCCAGAATCACTGAAAAAAACAGAAGTTAAGTTGTCCGGGGTAATATGAATCAGAGTTTGCGCAAGCTCTACTGCAGGTGGATGGGTCAGGCCGCCAAACATGACATGGCTCATATTTTTTAGCTGGGATTCAATGGCCTGATTAAGCTGTGGATGATTATAACCATGGATGGCGCTCCACCAAGATGACATGCCATCAATTAATTCTCTACCATCCGCCAGTTTGAGCCTAACACCCTGAGCGGAAACAACCGGAAAGACCGGGACATTTTTGCCCAGAGCAGAATAAGGGTGCCAGATATACTGACGATCTGTATCCAGGAGTTGCTGATATTGATGCATAAAAGTATAAACACTAAGCTATGGTAAATTGCATTATACACTGCCAATAATTCTGTGCATTACTTGCACTTAGTTTACGAGGGAACCCCTAGCCATTCTTTAGAGCCAAGCGTATATTTGTATTTAAGAAAATTGAAAACTTATTACACTATCGAATCTTTAGGTATAGACCTAGTACATCAATAAAGATATGTCTAAATTTGACTTACCAACACGCGCAACTATTTTAAGGTCGCTCAAGTATAAAAATACCTAAAAAAACCAACTGGACATATTTTTCAATATTATCAATTGCAGTTATTTTATATTTCGGTAGTGCATCAATCGCTCTGAAGCACTATTTACCTGACTTAATATTCAAAACATAGCTGATGTCGATTCATCTGAAACCAAAAGATATAAAGTGAACATCGATGACGATGAACTGGTCATTAGGCAGTATGGAAATTCATTAAATAAAAAATGTGTTATTTTCTTTCCTGGTCAACATGGCGGCATATTAAGAGTTGATAATGCAACAAGCAAACATTCTTGGTATATTTTTGCCCTGGCGTGATTGCTTCATGAAGGCCCTGTTCCAAGTTCTTTGCCGCTCTTCCAGTGTTTGCTGGTAAACGAAATTGGTTTACCTTCTGAAATAACAACAAGAGCTGATGCTGACTTCTTCTGTCCAACACACCTAATGCGATGGGGTATTTCTGCTCTAAAATAGATGGAGTCCCCTTGCACGAGTCGTTCAATTTGTTCGGGAAACTCAATTTCTAGCTCACCTTCCAAGACATATAAAAATTCTTCGCCTATGTGTACATGCAGCTGTGGACCTTTCTCGAAATTACTGGGCGGGGATATGATAAATGGCTGCATAGCTTTGTCTGTTATACCTGAGGCCAAGACATCAATTATCCTTTTATTGTCATCATTGGAACCAATTCTTAGGCTTTCACCCTTCTTTACAACGGAGATAAGGTCATGTGTGGAAGCAGCAAACAAATCTCCCACATCAACCTCCAAGGCATTCGCAATTGCCAACGCGGTACTAATTGAAGGTGTCGATAGTCCACGCTCGACCTTTGATAAATAGCTCTTCGTCAGTCCAGAACGCGATGCAAGATTATCAAGACTAAAGTTGTGTTGCTTTCTGAGTAGTTTAATTCGGGCATTCATAGAGATCAGAGAATACATGACTGAATGACACGAGTATACGAATTGACACTATGTGTGATACCTATTATTCTAGATCTCGAATGACACAAGGTGTCATGTGGAACCACTCGGAGAATAAGCTATGAAAAAATTGCTAGCATTCCGTCATGTCCACTTTGAAAGTCTCGGTATCTACCAAGCCTATTTTGAGACACAGAGATATGCAGTCAATTACGTGGATGTAGGGCTATCGGACTTAGGCAGACTTAATGTTCTTGATTACGACATGCTTGTCGTATTGGGCGGACCTATCGGGGCGTACGAAGATGATTTTTATCCTTATTTGAAAGACGAAATCAGGCATATTAAGACGGTATTGGATGCTAAACATCCCATCCTAGGCTTTTGTTTGGGGGCCCAATTAATTGCGCGCGCTTTGCAATCGAATGTCTACCCAGGGCAAAATACAGAAATAGGCTGGATACCTTTGACGCTGACAAATGATGGAAAAAATTCTCCTGTCAGACACTTGGATGGTGGTCTAACAAGTATGTTGCATTGGCACGGAGATACCTTCGATCTACCTATTGGTGCTGTGCGACTCGCATCAACCCCTAACTGCATTAATCAAGTCTTCAGCGTTGGTAAACATTGTTTAGCCTTTCAGTGCCACCCTGAATTTGCGAGCACAAGTATAGAATCATGGTTGATTGGTCATGCCTGCGAATTGGCAAAGCACGATATCAACATAACCCAACTACGTGAAGAAAGTGCATTACAAGGTATCGCTCTTGAGCAACAAGGGCTTAAGTGCATTGATGAATGGATTAAGGGACTTCCCATATGAGTATTCCCTTGCTAGCAATAAAAATAAATTGTTTACGAATTGGTAAGATTGAAAAATTCGGTCCAAATGAAGAATTGAGCGGGATAAAAAAGAAGGCGATCAATGCTCCATTGTACTTAAAAAAATTAGGTTTTATCGGAGATGAACAGGCCGATAAACGAGTTCATGGTGGATTGGAAAAAGCAATTCATCATTTTCCTGCGGAGCATTATGATGTGCTAAAAAGTATTTATCCGCAGGCAGTATTTGAAATGGGAGGATTTGGTGAAAATATATCAACAACGGGTATTATCGAAAATCAAGTATGTTTTGGTGATGTATTTAAACTAGGCAATGCAATCATTGAACTATCCCAAGGACGCCAACCCTGCTGGAAGTTAAGCCATCGATTTCAAATATTTGACCTCGCAAAAACTGTTCAATACCGATGTTTGACGGGATGGTATTATAGGGTAATCAAAGAAGGCGAAGTTTCTCAGGGTGACCCGTTAATGTTAATTGACCGACCATACAAAGAAGCAAATCTTGCCGAAGTTATGAATATTTTATTGCGTGATCGAATGAACATGAAAAAAATTAATGTTCTTCTGTCATTACCTGTTTTACCAGATCGTTGGCGTAAGATTCTCATTAAAAGAATAACAACGGGTAAGATCGAAGATGAATCCCAGCGTATCCAGATTCCAGTCGTTAATAAAAGATAATGTTCATCGCTATCTGGCCAAAGGACACTGATCAAGACGTTACAAAAAAATGAGCCGGTAATAATAAAATACCGACTCAAATTGAGACTTGAAATTGCCTAGTCTCTAAAGCGTGAAAAAACATAATCACCATTTTTCTGTGGAAGATGACATGAAAAACATGATGCACCGCCATCCTTTGTCAATCTTTCAGTTTTGCTATTGGCAGCGAAACCTTCAAAACCCCAGCCACCCGTTTTCGCGTATTTTTTTGCATCTTTGTGCATTACTCCAACTAATTTACGCTTGCCTTCCTGAATCGTATTATTTTTTTTTACATAGTTAAGCAGGTCGAAAACCAATACTGATCCATCGGCATACTTTCCGCTTGTTAGGCCTTCTAAGGATTTTTCATTTCCATAGATATGATGGATGCCTTGAAAAGGATTTTCTAGTGGATGTCCTGGTTCAATTATCATGGATTTTACATGAGACCAGTTACGATAATCCTCCGGATAAG
>CAZWUO010000210.1:0-5882 GCA_964636675.1 uncultured Ectothiorhodospiraceae bacterium | reverse complement strand
GAGCGCTACACTGGCAGTGTAGAGGTCAGCGGTTCGATCCCGCTTAGCTCCACCAGGATTCAGAAAAATGCAAGAGTTTTACGTTTTCTGCGTCCCCATCGTCTAGAGGCCTAGGACACCGCCCTTTCACGGCGGTAACGGGGGTTCGAACCCCCCTGGGGACGCCAATACAAACAAAGGCTTAGCAGAGATGCTAGGCCTTTTTTTATGTCCTTAGGTAATATTTAGGTAATTCTCCCTCCAGGAAATCACGTTTAAAAATCATTTTTCATGGTTTAATCAATATCTTCGCAGTCTTCATAACATATAGTGATCGAACTTTTGTGAAAGTGGTTCTGTTCTTGGTGCTTTCGCTTATCTTTTCTTTCTAATGACTCTAGTAGTTATCTATGGGCTATGGCATTCTTTGCTGCGCATACTAGCCGTGTCTTAATTTCATAATTAAGAAATCATAATAATAAACCTGAATAAGAGGGCTTTCACCATGACCAATAAAACATTTCTTTTTTCATTATTAGTGCTTCCAATACTTTTCTTTTTGGGTTGTGGAAAAGGTTCTGAAATAGTAATACAAGACGATTCTAGTGGAAATTCCTCCACATTAGTGGCAACCGTTCTTTTAAAAGTCGGTGATACAGAATGTGAAGCGGGTGGAGTTCAAATTGATACCGGTATTGATGTAAATGGAAATGGTGTATTAGATTCTGATGAAATTGAGCAAGTAAAAATTCTGTGTAATGGAGATACGGGTTTTAATAGCTTGTTAAATATTAGCGATGAACCCAAAGGCAATAATTGTGCTGGTGGCGGAAAACGAATAACTTCAGGCATTGATGAAAATGAAAATAAGTTTCTTGATGAATCTGAAATACTAGATACTCAATATATATGCAACGGTGTTGATGGTGCGGAAGGAAAAGACGGCGATAAAGGCGACCCTGGAACGAACGGCGAAGATGGTGCAACTGTGTGTACCGCTACTGATAACGAAGATGGAACTAAAACACTAAGTTGTAATGATGGGTCGAGTTTTACCATTTCAGATGGTCAAGATGGTCAAGATGGTCAAGATGGTCAAGATGGTCAAGATGGTGATAAAGGTGACCCTGGAACGAATGGCGAAGACGGTATATCTTGTTCTGTAATTGATAACGGGGATGGTACAAAAACGATAAACTGTACCGATGGTAGTTCAGTCACAATCGCAGATGGTCAAGATGGTGATAAAGGCGACCCCGGAACAGATGGTGAAGATGGTACGTCTTGTTCGGTTGCGGATAACGGGGATGGTACTGTAACTATTTCTTGTACTGATGAAACATCGGTGACCACTGTCGCTGGTGACCCAATCACAGAGGCTATATATTGTAATGGTACATTGGAAAGCATGCCTGATGTTTATTGGCGATATGAAGTTAAGAAATTTCAGTCTGGAAACGTATTGTCTACTGGTGAGATTGAGTCAAATTATATCGAAGTTAGCTCTACCGATGTTTATTCACCATTAGAAGGTGCATACGATAGAGCACCAGCTGTCATAGCTTTTGATTTACTAGGCCCCTCTGGACGTGGTTGGTGGGTAATTGAATTGAATCGAGAAACGCTCGTAGCGGCTATTACATATAATGACTCTGATCTTCTTACAAACCCAAGCATCTGGGTAAAGACCTCAATTTCATGCAATAAAACTGTTTTTTAAATTTTCTATATATCTAGGTCGATGATCTACTTGCTTATGTTCATAACAAGACTCGAATCACGGGGCTTGTTATGATTTTCAATATAGCGGGATTGTTTTTTTAGTGCCTTTGCGAGTTTTCGCAATAAAGGCCGCGTTCCACCTTTATAGGCATTTTTTGACACCTTCTCTTTACCCTCTTTGGTCTTAGGGCCGGTCGATTTTTCCCAAGGTTTCCATCTGTGTATGAGATCGGCTTTTAATTGGCGTTGTTTTTCTGTTCTTTGATAACCCATAGTAACCTCGTGATAGTTTGTTTTGCTTATTTTACTTTTTTTTCCGTGTGTCGGAGACTTCACTATCAATATCGTTTACTGCTTCCGTTGTTTTTTCTGTAGTAATACAATTATTAACTTGCTGTGGCCCGGTGGTTAGATTGGCCTGCTTTGCAAATACAATAGGCGGGTTTTTTATCTTTGACAGGGTTTCCAATGTTGAACGGCATTGAGTTTGTGCTTTAAGCGCCAACCTTAAATAAGTTTCAGCTGCATTCATGCTCGTGCCTATGTTTAAAGCGGAATGTTGCGCTAGCTTATTAAAAATAGTATCTAATGTATGGGCTTGAATTACTAGTATGCTTTCAATACGAGTAAGATCTCCATTTTTTACTTCGCAAGCTTGATTTGTAAGTTCATGTACAAGAGGCGCAAACCCCGTGTCTTTAACTGCCCCCCCAAAACTAGTGATAGTGTCAGCTGCTTTGAAGCTGGGTCTCTGTATCATTTGTGCCTTTATTGCCTGATCTTTTTTTTCTTCTTGGAGAGCAGTCTCATAAGGATTTGAATCACTATTTTTTGTTAGTGTTTTTTTGCTTTCTGTCATAAGAGTTGTGCTTTTTTAATTCCTGTAGGTAAAGTTTAAGCGCGTTAAAAATAAGGTAGCCTATGGCTATATATTAGAGTAGTCCACTAGGCGTACCTATGTGTTGAAATTAGCTAGTTTTCCACGTCTTGGGGTAACTTCTTGTTCCTCATATGATAAGTTATGAATCGTTGCTTTTTCCTTTGTCCATTTGGCGGGACTGTGATTTTTAGTAGTGTCACCTATAGTCCCGCCAGTCGTACCTATGGTGTCGCCAGGGGGACTAAGGGATTTAATTTTTCGAGATCTTTTTTTGAATGGTTCACCCGAATGTTTTTTGTAATCATGAGTTGCTTTGCTTGCCATGACCAAATTATCTTTATGTTGATTAATATCCAAATGTGTTAAAGCATACCTAGCTGGTATATTTGGTAATGATCCCGGATAGATTTTTTCTAGAAAACCGTACCATATGAGTTCATCTATTCCCTGCTTAATGGTAGAGCGAGATTTAAAGCCTCGTTCCTTAATTAAGTATTGATAGGGACATGCTAACCAGCCATTATTTACCGTGTTGTATTCAAGGCCTATTTCAAGCCATATCAGCTTTGCATAAGGCGATAAGACTACCCATCGAGGATGTTTGACTACATCATGGTAAACTGCGTAAGCACGGCGCTTGTGTTTTCTGCGCCCTTTAGCTTTAGCGTACCCAGTCATTAGGCACGCTCTAGAAAGGTTGCGTTACAGGACTGGGCAAAAGACATTACGTTGAGTTTTGCTTCCTGGTATGCTTTTTTATGATCGATGCCCGCGCATATAGATCGCTCTAAGCTTTTCATTGCAACTATATTTCCCATTGTTACCATCGCTTTAGTTGGTGCTGGTAAGGCAGCTCTAATGCCGCTAGGGAGTCCAAACGCTTTATTGATCATCTTATTGAAGTTCATATGAAAGACTTTGGGAGAAGCTGAGCTTCCTTTGTTGGCAGCTTTTGTAGCTAAGTCATCGACGCAATCATGAAGGCTATGATAAAAGGGCAGATAATCGGCTTGAATTTGTTGTTGATCCTTGAATCGTTTTAACGTTTTTACAATATTTAGCTTTAGCTTGACCACTCGTTCTGTATTGCGCGATAGCGTCAAAACGAAAGTACATTGATCTTCATTAAGTAGAGCAAACTTTTCTATAACGCCGCCCGTTGTATCGCGTTTCCTCGACTCCGTTTTAAACGGAAGCGAGCCAAGTTCTTCTAGCTGTGATGTGTATTTAACAATCGTTTCATAGGCATTTTTGTGTTTAATATTTAAATGCTGAGCTATGATTCGTGAATCAATATGTGGTTGGCCGTTAATGTTTATTAGATGTATATTGTTTGTGTCATTAGTGTTTAGATTTAGAGGGGCGGTTGTAGTCGCCCCTTTTTTACTTAAAGGCATAAGATTCTCCTATAGATAGTGGTCGTTAGGCTGCTTTCTGATTCATCAATACATACTTTGCTACCCGGTGGGATTGACCACTTTCGTCTTTGTCATGACTCCAATGGGTAACGATGTTGTAGCCGCTATCTCGTAATTCTTGGATTCTTGCGGCTGGGTGCATCACCCCTTCACGACGAAAGTCTAAGGTTGTCATCATTCTCTTGTGTAACAGTTTAAGGATTTTCTGGCGTTGTATCGCTGAATCTGTTTTTGACATGTTAAAATTTCCTACGCTGCGCTAGACTGATTGCGCCACTCGGTAGCGGCTTCCTTGGAAATGAGGGTACGACGACCGGCTTTGAATGTGCGCGGGCCTCTACCTTCTTTAATGAGGTTGTAAAAGTGTGCTCGACTGATAGCGTGAGCAAAACAAAATTCAACAACATTGAACACTTGTTTTTCGACAATAGGTTTTTTCTGTACTTTTTCGCTTTTCGTTGGCATGTATCACCTTATATGAATATTGTTCTGAGTAAGTTTCTTAGGTCGTGCCTGTTCGGCATTAGACGCTCAATTGCATATGGTGAAAATTCACGGTAACCGCGCGGAAAAGTATGCTGAGGGAGTTTTAAATAAAAATAACACAATAAAAACAATTGGTTATATTTTTATAAAAAAAATAACTAATTCTTGTGAAGGAGTGTGTAATTTCACGCGAAATGAAAATAGAGCAGCGTGATTAAATGAATCATAATTGTTAGTTTAGCAGCAACTATTGTTTTCCATCATATTCTCTACGCTGTCATCTTCGAGAAACTTTGAATTGTTTGAGTCACATGGAGTCTCTGTTTTTGGTTCATCGACTGGATATGCAATACGAAAATTAGTTCTATAACCATCTATCTTGTTGTATTGATTAATAGGAGGAGTATCGCCTTTAATGGCGAAGAATGAGATAAGCTTTCTACGCAAATTCGTAATCTGACTTTTAGTCTTTTCATGATTAATGTCTGTATCTAAAGCATTTTTGGGTCGATATGATTGTTCGACATGATCATTCGACGCGGTTATTATTCCCATGCAGCGTGCAAAGACAGTTAAAATATTCCATGCTTTGATAGGATTGTTAGTTCTTTTATCCATAAACCCCATTTCAATATATGTGTAGCGTCTTACTAAATCCCCAACTGTTACTTCAATGTTGTCAGTGTCGATAAATGTTAGTTTTATATTTTCCCATTCTGTTCCTGGAGGTGTTGGAAATTTCGTTGATGTACTACATGGTTGTTTTTCTTGATCGTTCTTAATACCTTCATCTTCTTGACCGGAAAGACTCTTAGAATGGCTCAATGATTGTTTTATGTCGGGATTTTCGGTGTTGTAAGTCACTGTGAAAATAATACTATGGCCAGATAAAAAATGTTTTAGTTCGCTAACCTTAAGAACGTAATTTGATATTATTTCACCTGATTGAATAAATGTGGGTGTGCTATGTGGGTGTGAAACTGGTGTTATTCTTTTTGATGATATAGCTTGAATTATTAAATTGACAAAGCGTTTCTTATGGTCGTCTTGCGTAACAATAGAGACTAGGCGATTATTAATAAGATTTTCAGCTGTTAAATCAGCATTTAGATGATGATGTGTTATGACATTTTCGTAAGTCTCATATTCTTTATCGGTTAATACGGAGAAAGGCGGCTTTATACCGACATTTTTCCATACTTTTTCAAGTATTACTTGGTTTTCGTTTGCTAGTGGAAAACAGGGGTTTTTTATAAGGTTTGTTATTGATAAGGGTAAATCAGGTTCGATTGCTTTGGCAATGCGCAGTGATATTTCGTCAATTGTTACAGTAATTTCATTCTCATGTAACACTAATTCAATAGCTTTCATTAATTGCACCCCTTGGTACTCACCTT
>CAZWUO010000209.1:0-6049 GCA_964636675.1 uncultured Ectothiorhodospiraceae bacterium | reverse complement strand
GGTGCGATGCCATTTGTGATATCAACTAACATCGATGGAAAAACAGAAAACATACGCTGCTTTTTGACCAGCAAAGACATTTTAGCGGATTTACCTGATGCTATTAAAGTATTAGATTTTGTTAAGCTTAAAGTTTCATCAATGTTTGAAATCGAACGAAGTATTTTGCAAGCCAATGGAAGCGACATATTCACAGGCAGTTTCAATATTGTAGTCAAAGAACCTTGAAAACTAAATCTCTGTAACCATTAGTTTCCTAAGGGATGGTTACAGTTAATACAAAAATTTTATTTGTCCCTCTAAACCGATATTAGGTTTATGATTAAAAAATTCGCGGAGAATATTATGTATAAAACTTTGTCTAAGAGCTTGTTTGCATTAACTTTATCTCTAAGCTATGGTGTGGCTCTCGCCGACAACTGCGCCCAGGCTCAAATATTTTTTAAAGACGGAATAACATCCGGCAAGCAGCTCCATTGGTCGCAAGCCCAAGTTCAATTAAAAAAATCAACCTCATTATGTAATAAATTCGATAATTGGTATTTATACGGGCAAGTGGAGCAGCGATTAGAAAACTTTACCGCTGCAGCTTCCGCTTTTGAAGATGCTCGAAAATATGCGGAGAATAATGACCAGCGTGCATTAGCCATTGCACGTTATGCTGAAGTGCTCTCGCAGCAAGGTCAGCTATCTGAGCCACTTTCAATATTACGCGAAGCAAGAAAGTTGCACTCCAAACCACCATCTTGGATGAAAGAACTATCTCTATCGCTTGATAATAAAAGACTCAAGCAGCCGTTAACAGTCGCTCAAATAACTCGTGGCTTACAAGGACGCGCAGTCAAGTTGCTACAACCAGATGCGAAACCATCGGTGAATATTACGATTAACTTCGAATATAATAGCACCGATGTCACCAAGGATTCGTTGCAGAACATTGAAATTTTGGCGCTGGCCTTAGATGCCGAAACAATGGGGGATCATTTAGTAACAATCGTTGGTCATTCTGACGAACGCGGTAAAAAGGACTATAACCTATCTTTGTCGGAACGCCGAGCAGACTTTATAGCAACCACGCTGATAAACAAGAACCCCAAATTGAAAACACGACTCATTACTGAAGGTAAAGGTGAAAAAGAACCTTTATATATAGGCAAAAGCGAAGATATTTATTTGCTGAATCGTCGTATTGAAGTATTTCTGAAATAACAGTTAACATCATGAATATAATTTCACTCAGTGCAATATTGTTCACCCTTTTCATACTTGTTTCCCCGAGCTGGGCTGCCAAGCATGCGTTACTTATCGGTGTTTCAAATTACCATGTAAAACCTTTAAGTGGCCCCATCAACGATGTAATGGCTATGCAAAAGGTTCTTATCAATAAGTGGAATTTTCGAGATAAAGACATCGAATTAATTCTAAATGAACAAGGTACGCGTAAGAATATTTTACAGGCTATGAGCAACTTATATGATAAATCTAAGCCCGGAGACGATATATTCATTTATATGAGTGGTCACGGCACTAGCTCAAACGACAATGCGTTAAGCATTCCATTACCGACTACCAGCGGGGCATTTATCCCCATTGATATCTCAGAAGCAAAAAAAATAGATGATTTAATAAGTAAGTTAATTATAGGTAAACGAGATTTACAACCTATATTTTCAACACTCGACAAAGGTGGACGTAATCTTTTTGTGGTTATTGATGCCTGTTATTCAGGAAATACAGTAAGGGGAAAATATTCGGATAACACGCTGCAAACGCGTGTGTTGTCACTGTCAGAGTTATTACCTAATAGAGCTTTTGGCGACGATTTAGATTTAGAGCGCCATGAGGACTGGACTGATAGCAATACCAATGAGATAGCATCTTTTCCGTACAAAAGTGTCTATTATCTTTCCGCCGCAGGAGAGCATGAACCTGCGCAGGATATTCCACCAAATATGCTGGACATCTATCCAACGATAGATGGTAAACCCCATGGTGCTTTTACAGATACATTGCTACGAATTCTTAATAAAGAAATAGATCCTGATATCGATCAAAATGGTTTGGTTAGCTATGGAGAATTAAAAACGACTGTACGTAGTTTAATGAGAATCCGTGGTTTTGATCATACGCCTCAAGGTTTACCTAGCCTTGCAGAAGATAAAGGTAATTTGTCAAAACGTTCGCTGTTTGGTGAAGCCGAATCGATACTAAACCTTACCGAGAATACGACACTCGCTGCTAAATCTACAAGAATGCCTATAACTGCAACTACTGCTGAGTTACCTAAATTCACTATCAAAGTCGATCAAAGCATAAACTCGATGTTACGTGAGGCGATCAGCAACATAGCTAATATTAGCTTAGCCGACGCCATCCCAGACTTAATGATTAAAAAGCAACAAGGCGACTACTTATTTATTTCTAAATCAGGTGATCTTATTACTAAACTAAGTGAGGCCGATAATAAGGAGGTCATTGCGCTCATCAAAACTCAGCAAAAACTCAATGATTTTTTGCAGCATGATTTTATACAAAGTTTCAGTTTAGAGTTGGATATGTATGGAATTGGTAAAGGTTCTACGGCAGTACAAGACGAAAATATCGGGTTTACGATAAAAAGCGATAAAGACTCCTATGTGCTTTTATTCAATATCGACTCGCATGGTATGGTTAGCATATTATACCCTTATTTTACACGTGAACCTTTTGGCATTAAGTCTAATGATCCGCTGAAGCTAAAGAGTATTTCTAAAGTTAGACCTCCTTTTGGTAGAGATATCATTATTGCAGCCGCTTTTAGCGAAATGACAGAAAGCCTCAAAGCAATGAAAGGAAAAAGTTTTTCTATTCATTCACCAGAATTTAATAAACTTGAAAAATTGATATTTAGATCAAAAAACAACCAGGCCAAGGCTCAACTCGTCTTAATTACGGCAAAAAAATAACAATTCATGCTCATCTGTTAGCTATGTGTTAACATCCCGCTGTTATAGTGTTCCCATGTATAGTGTAATGTTAGAAAATGATTCTATGGATTGGCAGGCGATTGTATTTGAATCGGACTGGCTGAGCCGACTTGATCGATTAGCAGAGAAAAGATTTGGACAAGGTGGTCTTGCCGAAGAAGCTAGCTCTTATGTCATTGAAAAGCTAAGTGCCAACGAGTGGGCATCCCTACATGCTTTCAAGGGCCAAAGTAAACCTGAAACCTATTTATATACCGTCACCGGCAACTTCCTTGAAGAGTTCTCTAGAAAGAGATTTGGGCGCCCAAGGCCCCCTGAATGGCTTAAACGTCAAGGTGATTTTTGGGTCATTGCATGGAAAATGTTGTGCCTAGAAAGACAATCAGAGTCTTTTCTCATTGAAAAGCTATCGGGTCAGGAAATGCGGGATCCCGATGAGGTAAAAGATATATTGCGCACGATTAAGGCGAGGCTTCCTTGGTGTGGGCACAGCAATAAGGAAATCTCCGTAGCTTCTCATGATCCCGATGAGGACGGTCAGTCACCTGAGCAAATCATTCCTGACTATGCAACACCGGAGCAAGCACTCTCCAAAGAATTGTTATCTGAAACGCTGATTATGATGAGTATTTTGTTAAACCCGAGTCCTTCATCTGAAAAAATCGCTGATGATTACGATCTCGGTAACTTTCCTATAAAACAAGATATGCTTGAGAAATTGATTCGATTTAAGCAAATTATTTCACTTGATGATCGGGAGCGAATTATTCTTAAAATGGTATTTCAAGACGGTTTTAAACGCAAAGCAGTCGCGAAGTCTTTAGGATTAGCAGATCATATACCGGGTAGAATTATTGCAAAGGCTCTGGAAAAGATTAAACAAGTATTAGAAAGCTTAGATTTTCAATTTGACGAGATATCGCATCTGGTTGATTAACAAGGAAATTCACCCCCCTCCCTTTTTCTTTCACCGTCAGTTAGCCATACCGCCACTACCTGGACAACTTATGAATATCACGTTCTTTCACTTATCTACTGAATCTACAAACAAGTTTTATCCCTTTCAAGCAGCGGGTTAAAATTTGTAAGTTATTAAAATTAATAAACAATATTTTAGTAATCGCTAAGTTTATAAATTTGCTTTTGACCACCTAATAACTTATTCGCAACATTGGTAAACATTGAAAGTTATAAATGAGAGTGAAAAATGAGTAAACGTAAAGATACTGTATTAGCTCAATTAGGAATTCAGCTTGAACGACCGGGAAATCTTCCCATGCCAGGTTTATCACCTAGTGATGAAGAACTAGCCGGTTTATTTGACGATACGCTGGGGGAGCAACGCAAAAAAGAACTCCTTACTCACATTGCACGTGACGAAAACACCTATCTTCGTTGGAAGAGATGTGTAGAAATTAATACCTATATGCAGGAACTTGAATCAGAAAATCACGTACAACAATACGTAGCAGTAACACCGCCTAAAAAGAATACAGCTGAAAATATCGAATCAAGTAGCTTGCTGGACAAAATTAGCGATTTTATTTTTGGCAAAAACTCTATGATTTTAGGCGGCGGGTTAGCAACAACTGCCGCTGTTGTTCTTGTTACTACTCTTGCCATCAACAATTCGGCAGAAAATACCGTAATGGGCATAGATTCTCTATATGAAAGCTATGGTATTTCCCTGTCACAATCTTGGAATAATAATACACATACTAAACATCCCGCAGTGTTTTCATCTACACGCTCGTTCTTTTCGGCGGAAAAAACCAAAGAGCGAAAACTCATCGAATCTGGCTTTAAGAGCGGTGCAGAAATGTTAGATAACAAAATGTTTGTAGATTTAGGAATTAATATCACAAGCTTAGATGAATTACCTGCAGATAATAGCCTTAGTGAGATGGCGTTATTTGAATTAGGTAAAATAAATGCGATCACAACATTACAATGCGAGCAAAAACTTGTGGACTCGCAATTCGAAAATCAATTAAAACACAATGAACTCATTATGCAGGACATCCTTAAGAATTTAAAACAAGTTAATACCCGTGAAATACAAAATATACGGGTAGCATTTAATGAAAATCCAACAAATATAGCTACGCGAGTTTGTGCCACTAATTATGCGATTGTTCAATTAATATCAAAATAATAAAATTTTTTTTTAGCAAATGCAAATCCATCAGTGCTATATCACTTGAAACTTTGCTTGTTTACTGGTATTTTTTCCAGCTAATAGTAAGGTAAGCAAATGAATAAAGAATTTAACAATGGAACTTAATCTTCAACTATTACATTGGCATTGGTGGGTTCTAGGCCTAGTAATGGTGGTTATTGAAGCGATGATACCTTCTGGGCTATGGGCTGCAATGGCTGTTGCTGCTGTTCTTGTAGGTGCTGCAGCGTGGATAATCGAAGGATTATCATGGCAATTCCAACTGGGCTTATTCTCTTCTTTACTGCTTATTTTTATGTTCATTATTACTAAAATAAAGAAAAGAATACCGGCTGGAAATCTCGATGGTAGTGCAGACTCAGCTAAAGCTAAAGCCTATATCGGTAAAGATATTATCTTAACCGGAGCGATTCAAAACGGTTTTGGTGAGGTAGAAATGGATGATATCTGGTGGTCTATAAAAGGACCCGATTTAAAAAAAGGTACCAAGGTTAGAGTTATTGGTACTGATGCCGGCATGCTGTCAGTATTGCCTATAACCCAGAAAGACGAACCACAAAGCTAGGAAAGCTTCTCTCCTTATATTAACTCCCGCCGAAAACCCGGTTATACGGTCTTTCCTGAGGAAATGATGCGTTAAATGACCTCCGGAGGATTCGGAAGCTCATAGGGTAATCCTCCCATTTTTAGAAGGTCATACGGCTGCTGCCAATATTTGTTGGGGTGGTAATCCACCATTAGCTTTGTGTGGCCGTTTATTTTTGTAAAACCATAACCATGAGGTTGCATAGTCCTGAACCTCGGCAATTGAATCAAACAAATATAAACCTAGAATCCGCAGTTGATCGTTAATCTCGTGACATAACTCACTGAAATGCCAGAGTTAACGACTGAATCAAGCTTT
>CAZWUO010000208.1:0-6250 GCA_964636675.1 uncultured Ectothiorhodospiraceae bacterium | reverse complement strand
CGGATTTGAACCGGGGGCCTCTTCCTTACCAAGGAAGTGCTCTACCCCTGAGCTACATGGGCAAAAGCGTTACAGACTCCGCACTGTAGCAAAGCCTATTTACTAAATAATTTCTGCATAAATACTGGAGCGGGTGATGGGAATCGAACCCACGTGGTCAGCTTGGAAGGCTGAAGTTCTACCATTAAACTACACCCGCACATCATTCAACACCTGCCCCAGCGCCATATTCTATAGGCAAGGCAGCCAGTCGGACTCGTGATAAATCATTCACATACTCGTAAAACCACACTTAAACTTAACTTTATTATGGTGGAGGGGGGAGGATTCGAACCTCCGAAGGCGAAGCCGTCAGATTTACAGTCTGATCCCTTTGGCCACTCGGGAACCCCTCCCAAAAATAGCCGCACATTGTCCTTAAACCACACACCCGTGTCAACAGGGAAGAACAAGAAAATCAGCTGCTTTCTAGTATTCTAGCTGAGAAAACCTCATCTCAAGACTAAATCACTTAAAGTTAACTGGTTGGCACTATTTGTTGGCGCTTTGTTGGCGCTTTGAAAATGGTGGGCCGTCCGCGACTCGAACGCGGGACCATCGGATTAAAAGTCCGGTGCTCTACCAACTGAGCTAACGGCCCATATAGATATTCTTTTGGCCATTATATGGCACAATTAAACCACATACCGCCTCATTTGCTTACTACTAAATTTCAGCTACACAGGCGATACTCGATCACCACAACCTCTCAGACAATTGATTCAACCGCCAAAAAAGAAGGGCGCTATCATACCTAAAATTTTTTAAATAACAACATCTATTTACAACTACTTATAATGATTCGTGGGCCGTAGCAAGCTTATGCTGAACTACTGGCATAAAGCGTAGGATCTGCTATACCTGCTTGCTCAAACCCCTCCTTTCTAAGCTTACACGCGTCACACAGGCCACAAGCACGCCCAGCAACATCGGCCATATAACAAGAAACGGTTTTTGCATAATCAACACCAAGCTGCAGACCCTGTAAAATAATTTCAGCCTTACTCATTCGAATCAGCGGAGTATGCACCGAGAATGACACACCTGACACACCTGCCTTCGTCGCAAGCTTTGCTAATGACTCAAAAGCCTGAATATATTCCGGCCTACAATCCGGATAACCCGAATAATCAACCGCATTAACACCGATAAAAATATCCTGAGCCTCTATCACCTCCGCCCAGGCAAGCGCAAGCGATAAAAACACCGTGTTTCTCGCAGGCACATACGTAACCGGTATCACCACCTCTTGAGAACCCGACCTCTTACCCGAGACGGGAACCTCAATATCCACATCTGTTAACGCTGAGCCACCAAAACTATCAAGCCCTACATTGACCACCTTATAGCCACTAACCGCATAACTCTTTGCAATCTCACGCGCAAACTGAAGTTCCGAATCATGCCGCTGGCCGTAGGAAAAGCTTAAAGCATAACAAGCAAAACCTTGTGCTTTAGCCATTGCGAGCGTAGTGACTGAATCCAGTCCGCCAGACAATAAAACAACTGCTTTTTTCACATCTTATTTGCTCTTCAAATTTCCAAATATTTTTTGCCGTCTTGGGGGATTAATACTCACTTAGCTCGGGCATCTCGCCATAATACCTTGTGCAACTGAAGCTGAAATCGCACTTGAATCTTATCTTGTAAGATCCACTCGGCCAGAATTGCCGGCTTTAATTTATCATGCACTGGCGAAAACAAGACTTCACATATACTGAGCAATGAGTACTGCTCAAGAATAGACTTCGACCACTGGTAATCCGCCAGATTCGCAATCACAAACTTGACCTCATCACCAGACTGTAAATAACGGATATTTTCAAACCGGTTTTTCTCACACTCTCCGGAAGATGGCGTTTTCAAATCCATCACCTTAACCACCCGCGCATCCAGCAAACTGATATCTAATGCGCCACTCGTCTCAAGAGACACTTTGTAAGCTTGATCACACAGCAAGCGCAAAAAAGGAATCGAATTTTTTTGCGCCAGCGGCTCCCCACCCGTTAACGTCACATAACACGCATTGAAACTTTTCAGCTCATCGAGAATCTGCTCGAATTCGAACCATTGCCCCCCTTCAAACGCATACTCAGTATCACAATATACGCAACGTAGCGGACAGCCCGTCAAGCGAATGAATGCGGTTGGCAAACCCACTCTCGAAGACTCGCCTTGCAAAGAATAAAATATCTCGGTAATTCGTAAACGCTTGGACACAACGGAATTCACTAGGGCTTGTTATTAACACTCATTTGAAAACAGCGCCAGAAGCCATTTTTTTCCAGAACAAAGCATAACGTCAATACTGGCCCGCAATTTTCATTTGCTGAATGCGCCGACTTGCAAAGCGAGCTGCTGCAGATGAAGAAAATTCTTTTACTACCTTTTCAAGATGTAATTTGGCGTTTGACCAATCTTTTAATTCAAAATAGCTAAATCCAATCTTGAGATGGGCGTCGGCTATTTTTGGACTCTTGGGATATGCATTAATAATCTTGATAAATTCGACAATTGACGCCTTAAAGTCTCGAGACACGTAATAAGCTTCTCCCATCCAGTATTGCGCATTATCCGCATATGCTCCCGATGGGTAAGTTATTAGAAATATTTGGAACTGATTAACCGCCTCGGTATATTTGCCATCTTTTAATAAATCGAGCGCTGCCTGGTACTCATCCTCTTCTTTCATCGGCGACAATTCGACATCAAGAGCACTGTGACCCAGGGAATCAATAGCCAAAGAACTCAAACCACTCATCGACGTGAGTGAACTTAAATTTTCAACTTTACCCGTCAGCTCTTGAATTCGAGAATCAATATCTAGGTAGATATCTCGCTGGCCTTTCTTCATACTTGCAACATCATGTGACAATACATCCATGTCCCCACGCATGGACTGCACTTCATCTTGCAAAGTATCAAGCCTTTGAAACACCTCCAGCATATTTTGATTTCTGAGCAGGCGCTCAATTCTCATCAAACGCTGATCAATCGTTAAATTTTTCACGCCCTCAGGAGATGCCGCCAAGGAAATATTATGGCTAGACAGACTGAGCATTAATAGCAACAACGGCAACATCTTCGCCATCATATTCTCACGCATACCCTCGCATTCAAATAAGCTGTCTTTAACCGCATATTATTCTGCGTATACCAAAACCGCTCGACGATTCCATTGCCAAGCAGGCTCTTCATGACCTTCGACTTCCGGCCGCTCTTCGCCATAGCTTACCGTACGAATTTGGCTTTTGCTGGCACCCAATAAGGTCAACATCTTACTCACCGAATGCGCACGCTGCTCGCCGAGCGCAATATTATATTCTCGCGTCCCTCTCTCATCGCAATGCCCTTCGATAACGAGACTTGCTGACGGATTATCCACTAAATACTGAGCATGCGCCTCAATAATGGCACCAAATTCCTCTCTGACATTACTTCGATCGAAGTCAAAATAAATTTTTCGTTCAGATAACAAGTCTTTTTCTGGCTCAGCTGAGGCAGCTGCAGCTGCCTCAGCATCTTCTGCTAAGCCAATACCTTCAGAAGCACCCTGCCCATCTGCAGCCGGCACCACAACTGACTCGTCTGCGCCCGCCTCATCTTTCACTTCTTTTGCTCCACAACCAATCAACAGTAAGATTGGCAATAATAACAAAACCAACTTAACAACCTGCTTCATATTATGACTCCTTTTTTCATAGGTGTGATCTTTTGCTTTTATAGCAATGCATCAATGTTTTCAATAATGTTTTCAAGCTCAATTTTTAAAATTGAGCTTGGTATGCAAGAAATACTCTCAATAACCACACAACTACAGCGGACTGTAAAAAATCCAATGTATCGGCACTTTAATTATAAAATTCAGCTATATGTCACACAGTATAACCTGGTACACCAACCATATTATATTACCGGGTTAACGTACTAGTTTAAAAATGAAGACCATGCAGGCTCTCTCACCTCACCTGCACCCGTATCCGTAAAGTGTTGCTGCATCCTACCATCTACGGTCACCGCGACAAGCCCTGTGCGTTTTGTTTTAGTGCCTTTTTGAGGATAGTTTGCTGCATATATAATCATACTGCCATTCGGTGAAAAACTCGGAGATTCATGCTCGGACTCGCCTCGCTCATTGGAAGAAACGATGCGCATTAGCCCACTAGCCAACTCCATAACCGCGATATGATAACGCCTATCACTCGATAAGTGTACGAAGGTTATCATACTTCCATCTGGAGAATGAGCAGCACGCAAGTTTTGCCTACCTTTAAATGTTAACCTCTTTATTTTTCTTGTTTTAAACGAGTACTGATAAAGTTGAGCCGAACCACCACGCTCTGAAGTAAATATCAGACTGTCTCCTTTTGGCGACCAACTTGGCTCAGTATCGATAGCCCAATGCTTGGTTATCTTTGTTAATTTCCGCGTCTGCAAATCCATCACAAAGATATCCGAGCTTCCATCTTTAGTTAGCATCATCGCCATTTTTTTGCCATCGGGTGACCATGTGGGGGCGCTATAACTAGCTCGCTTGGGTGTCACTCGTTGCTGGGTTTGCTGGGTCACATCATAAACATAGATACCTGCACCAAGATTACTCGTCTTTACATATGCCAGTTTTTTATTATCGGGCGACCATGTTGGGGATAAAATCGGAAACCGAGACACCAAAATACCTTGCTCGTTTACGGTATCCGAGTCAGCGATAAATAAGCCATAGGGTCGAGCTGCTTGCCGCGGCAATTTCTTAATATAGGCAATACGGGTATTAAATGCACCGCGCTCCCCGGTCAGCTTTTCATACACAATATCTGAAATTTGATGAGCCACTTTACGTAGTTGGCCTTTCCTCACTTTATACCGCAATGCGGTAATACGATCTGTTTTATACACATCGTAAACTCTAAACTCAACGCCATAAGGAAACTCAGGGTTATCTGAAACCCACACCTTGCCAATCACTAAGGCGGGTATTTCCATAATACGCCAGTTTTGAAACTTAATTTGGCTAGGCTCCGTAGGTTTAGCCAACATATCATTTCTAGCCATCGGATCAAATCGCCCACTGCGCAGTAAATCATTTGAGATAATCTCGGCAACATCTTGCGGCGGTTTGCCAGCGCCTAACCACGCAAAAGGAACGACCGCAATGGGCAAAGCGCCTTCGACACCCTCGGTAATTTCAATCGTCAATTCAGCAACAGACTGACCACTCCATAACCCCAAAAAAAACAAGAAAAAATATATTGATTTCATCATATTTAGTAACGTCTAGTTTCCAGGTTTAAATAAAAATTTCAAATTTCGGAAAGAGGTAAACAAAGAACCATCCGGGGGCAATGGCAACGGTGCTGCCTTTTGTACCGCCTGCTCCACTGAGCGATCAAAGACAGGATCACCACTACTCTTAACCACCTTAGCCTCTAATACTTCGCCACTTGGCATCATGCGCACCAATACAGTACACGACAAACCTTTTTTAAAGGTCGTTGGCCTAATCCAGTTGCGCTCAACTTTCTGCTTAATTAAGGCCTGATAGCGTCGAATCGTACTTTGTGCTTTTTTATTCTTGGCTGCCGCTGCCCGTTTTTCGTCCGCCTCAATCATCTCCAAGCGTCGCCGCGCTTCTTCTAACTTGCGCTGTTTCTTCAATGCTTCTAGCGCTTCCGCTTTCGCTTTATCAGCGATTGCCTGGGCGCGTTTTCTCTCGGCTTTAGCTGCCGCTGCCTCCTGCTCAAGCCGTTGCTTTTCTGCGGCAGCTACACGTGTCGCCTGTTCTAATTGTTTACGTTCTTTTTCTAAACGTTTTGTGGCTCTGGCTTCTTTTTGCTTTTGCTTTTCAATTTGAACCAAACGTTTTTGTTCTTTTTGACGCTCTCGCTTGGCTCTCTCTACTTCGCGATTTAGCTTATCAATGCGCAACTTTTCGTTTTTGCGCTGCTGGGCTTCCAAGGCTTTCAATTTATTTAATTCGGCAATCACCTGTTCTTCATTAACTACCGTAGCCTGAACCACATCAACTTCCGGCTGAATCTCAGGCATCGTCGTCGTATCAAAGCTGATAACCACTAACACAGCCGCCAATATATGCAATCCTACGGCGACCACAAAAGCCTTTGGGTATTTCCTGATTATTCGTATCATGTTATTTCTTATTCGGCTGCTCGGGAGTGTCTGTTATCAAACCCACACTCGGTGCACCTGCTTT
>CAZWUO010000207.1:0-6282 GCA_964636675.1 uncultured Ectothiorhodospiraceae bacterium | reverse complement strand
GACGCTACGGCTCAGTTGGCTTTGCTATGAAAGTTAACGGGACAGCAGTGATCTATAATATAAAACTGCAATTTTAAATTATCATGCTTTTTAAACGAAGCACTCTGACTTCAATCGATAAGCACGAGAGCATGATTTTTTAAAATTCAAACAAGAAAAATTTCAAACACTATATTAAAAATACATTGTATCTCAGATTGTTAACAAAACATCATCAACAACGATCACTTTTTATGTTGTGCTATATCAGCTAAAAAACCAAATGTTTCGTTAGCACAACGTTTCCATGAAAACTGTTGTACACGTTTATAGCTTGCTTGTGACAAGTTAGTACGTAATTCTGGTGAATCAATCAACTCACGTAATGCATTAGCAATGCTTTTCGGCTGCTCAGGGTTAAAATAAACACCAGTATTACCCAATACTTCTGGCATTGGTCCAAGCTCAGAACAAGCAATGGGTAAACCCGATGCCATTGTCTCTAATAAAATATTGGGCATATTCTCGCAACTGGAAGCAAAAACACCCAAATCGGCCTGAACATAGGTCTGATGCAAATCATTAAAAGCAATTGCCCCATGATAATTTACCCAAGATCGTTCAGCATCCAACCTAGAGATAGTTTTTTTCAAACGCTTAAGTGCTGGTTGATATGAAGGTCCTACAAGATCCAATACAACAGGAAAACCAAGCTTACGCAAAATAGAAATAGCTTCTACAACATGCCATTGATGTTTATATTGATCGATGATCGAAACATATAAAATACGGTAAGGATTTTCTTCATTGAATTCTGTAATTTCACGTTGTACCTTTGGCGCATTATTAAAACGAGCATTCATACCATGAGGAATTATAGTTGTTTTCCCCATCAACTTTCCGGTAACACTTGATACTGCTTTTCGTGCGTATTTTGTTAAAAAAATCACACCATCTGCGTGTCGAAAAGAACGAGATTGAGTTAATCTCAGCAATAAGAACTTTAGAGTGCGAAATGACCAGCCATAACGCGACAATTCTCGCATCTCAAATGGTAATAGATTTCGGCTCATGGTGATTACTGGATGAAAATTTCCAGCATAACTACCTCCAGGTACTAGCAACACATCGCAGCCCGCATCACGAGCTACTTGCGATAAACTGTAACGTTGCCAAAGCGTACGCTGAAGCAATCCTTTATCCAATTGAGACGGATTACATTTTTCTAACCAGGAACTATCATCAAGTGTATCTAATGTAGGTTGCCCAGCCCATACTACAACACGTTCAACCCCAAATAATACTGGTTGTGCAGCTCGTAGCAATTCAACAAGGTGTGTTACTCCGCCTCCTCGTCGCAAATTGGTTGCATCAATGCCAATCGTTAATGTATTAATTTTATTCACCTTGTAGCTACTTCACCAAGTTGCCAAATACTTTTATATCTAGTTTAAGATTTATTAGTTTACGATAAATGACTTTATTGATATGTTGAGTTATTTCCATAAGGTTTTTATCATTCATTAAAATGTAATTCCATATTCTCGTCGCCATAATTCAAAAAGTACTAATGCAAACAAACGCTCGCCATTATTACGTCCCCGATCTTGGCCTCGCAACAAGCTATCTATAGTACGAGTATCAAAGCTGCACTGCGGGTCACGTAATATATCATTAAATAATTCTCGAAAAGTTCCACCTTTCAACCACTCGGCCAATGGAATTGAAAAACCCTGTTTTCGCTGGCGATCAAACTCCGGCGGTAGTACACGAGCAGTTAACCTCTTTAACAATATTTTCTTGTCATAAGCCGTTGCCTTAAGATGTGAAGGTACCTTTCCAAATGCAAACTCGATCAATTGCTGATCAAGTAATGGAGCACGTACTTCTAACGAATTCATCATACTAGCGCGATCGACCTTAACTAATATATCCTCTGCTAAGTAATTGTGAAAATCCATACGAGTAGCACGTTGCAATAAGTCTGGATTCACCGGTATTCGGTTACGAATGATACTGTCTGCACTAGTATGAATATCAAATTGTTTTTGCATAAGTCGACGACGCATATTGACATCAAAGCGAGAGAAAATTAGAGGTAAACCGTTGTCAAAATCTGCACCCAAGTGCTGTAACCAATTACGACCTTTCATTCCCATTGGTAACAAATTATCAGCGAGAAAAGCGATACTTGCACGTAGTGGACGAGGAATTAAACCCAGCCTTTTCTTCATCCACAACAAGCGACTGTAATGATCATATCCTCCAAACAGCTCATCTCCACCATCGCCACCTAATGCTACCGTACAATGCTGTCGTACCATCTGGCTGACAAGGAAAGTCGGGATCATCGATGAATCCACCATTGGCTCGTCAAATTGTTTAGCTAAAGCAGGAAGCAAATCAGCTGTTGCAGGATCAGCCATTAATTCAGTATGTTGTGTTCCAAAATGTCTAGCAATCAGGCGGGCATGTTCTGTTTCATCTAGCTTTCCATATCCTGGAAAACCAATTGTAAAAGTTTGTACCTGATTTGAAGCTCTCACCGCCATAGCAGTGATCAAACTTGAGTCAACACCGCCACTCAGCAGTACTCCAACAGGTACATCTGCAACCAACTGTCTTCGAACAGACGATTCTAATAATGATTCAAGCTCATCAAGTAAGTCAGCCTCATTCTCATTTGACCCAGATCCAGAGCCATTAAATTCGGGTAGTTGCCAATATTGCCATTCTCTAGTCTTACCCGTCTGCAGATTAAACTGCATAGCATGTGCTGGTGGGAGTTTGTTGAAGCCTTGTAACATGCAGCGATCACCAGGCACGTGTCCTGTTGCGAGATAACAGTCCAATGACTCGGCGTCTATTTTCCGTTCTAGGGTATGATCTGCAAGTAATGCCTTAAGTTCAGAAGCAAACCGCAAAACACGTCCTGAATGATGATAAAATAATGGTTTTTCACCAGCACGATCTCGGGCGAGAAAGAGACTTTGTTGTTTTGCGTCATATAACGCAAAAGCAAACATACCATTCAAGCGAGTTAGGCAATCTGTACCCCAGACTCGGTAGGCAGCCAACAAAACTTCTGTATCACTAGAAGTGCGAAAGACATAACCTAATTTTTCCAGTTCAGAACGCAACTCACGAAAGTTATAAATCTCACCATTAAATACAATAGTTAAGCCACATACACCATTATGCATGGGTTGATGTGCCGCAGCCGACAAATCGAGTATCGACAAGCGTCGATGTGCCAAGCCTACCCGACCATCTTCCGACCACCATTCCCCAGCATCATCCGGACCTCGATGAGTAAGGGTATCTCGACCGTCAACAAGCCAGTCGCGAGAGGCTTGAGGTATTGCAGAAGCAATACCGACTAGACCACACATATGTTGAGAACCTTAATAGTCATTTTATGAAGGAATTCTAGAATCACTCGAGAGAAGGTATTTATTATGTTCATCTGCATCAGTGTATTCACACCACCGAGTTCTCATTTTGCAGTCGAAGCTGACGTGGTGAATAAAGATAGCGATCAAATATCGCTAAGCAGATAAACAGGATAGGTAATATCGACTTCGTACTCCAAACAGTGTAATGGATTTCAGTAAAAAGCAAGTAGATTATTACACTTGTAGCAAACCAAAGATAACTAATTGCTGGAGAGGAATCATGAAACCTATATTCTATCTGCTTAAATGCACGGCGAATTAACATTATCAACCCAATGATGATGATGAGAAACAAAGGAAGGCCAAATCGGTGTAAAGTTTCGACTATGCCATAGTCTCCACCTTTCGCAGTACCAAATACACTAAACCCGTCTCCTATTAGTACTCCCAGTGGAAAGTCTTGCATATTGTATGGAAAGGAATAAAAGCCAGAAATCAGCCCCCCAAAATAACTTGTGTTACCCAGAGGAGTCTTGCCACTTGCCAGATCTACCTGCCCAGCAAGGCTAGTAGTAATAGCAGCATACATTTCTTCACTCATCGAATTAGGGAATAAGAAAAGTACTAAACTAAAAAAAGTAAAACCACATATAACCACCAGTATTAATAAAATAATTTTCTTGGAGATCGCACCACGTAATAAAGTATAACCACGATATTCCATTAGAAAAACCACTAAAACGAACCCAATAATTGCTGTGAAGTTAAGCCCTATCAATAGCAACACACCATAGAAAAAAATTACTATTGCCCTTTTTATAAATTCATTCTTAGGTAAGAGTGTAAGTGCAGACAAGCAACCTAAAACAATCCATGCAGCAGTAACAGAATGGTTTTCAAGTAGCCCATGACTCCGGGAACCCACTGATATACGTGCTTCATTAATATCCTGTCCTGGCCCACGAAATTGCGAGTACTCAAAAGCTTTGAGTGAATAGTCATTTAATTGATGCAGAACCAACATTGAATAAGAGTCACAAACAAAATATACACCAACAATCAGACCTATTATGGATGTTGCATATAAGATGAAGCGAATTTCTTGATTAGTTGCGGTTCTAAAATAAACGAAAAATAATACAGGAAACAAAAATGTAACAAGAGCTGAAATACCATTTTCTATAGATATAAATTCAAGTATAATTTGCCATGCTGTCTGGAAGAGCACTAACATGAGGTAAATACTAAGTACAAATATTATTGGTCTTCGTGGGTCCCAAAGCAACAACTTACTAGATGCTACACTACTCAGTGATATAGAAAAAAGAAGCATCATAAAAAAGTAAGGCAGAAGAGCAGGAATTGGACTTAACAACATAACCTGCAAAGGAAAGGAAAAAGCCAAAAGCAATGTTACAAAGAAAACTATAATTGATTTAATTGTTATTATTTTCATAAACTTTAAAAATACTTGAAAAAGTAACTATTAGCATAAATATCATCTCTAGATTAAGAAATTATATACTTTTTGGCATCTGAAAAATTTTTACGACACTTTATATTGTGAAATTCGTTTAATCTGCCGAAAATAAACTAGGGCATCAACTATACTCAGCATAAAAAGACAACCAAAAACAGACTAAAAAACCCCAATAAACTATATTTATATACGTCTCTTCAAAACATCAAACCCATGATTGTATCAAAGAGTTATCATTTGCATATTTAAAGTCTGCCGCTCCTTCAAGGAAGGAACCAAGCAGGCTATTAGAGAAAACTGAATAATTTGATCTAGAGTCCTGTGTAGCGGCTGAGTCACGCTGTAACACGTATGGAACAGTGCTCTGACAGTTATCTCCTCGTAATCCGGAATAGATAAAACGAAAACGACGTTTTGCAATTATTAATGCCTCTTCACTAAAGCTTGCAAGATCCCCAAAAGTATAGGCAAAGTGATCTATAGTTACCCCTAAATTACTCTCAAGTATATCAGCACAAGAAACTATTTCTTCCTCGAGATTTTTCTCAATATTGATATTTGAAAGTCTAGCATGCGTTTTAGTGTGCGCACCAATGGTGTGGCCTTGCTCTAGTAAAGCTTCCAGATCTGTCCAACTCATATTACCCCAAGTTTCAGGCAAGTCTTTGGCCTGACTACCTGGCTGGATATTTTTAGAAATAAAATTACGTGTGTCCTCTCGATTCTGCAAAGACATAAAGTCAGAAACAACAAAAAATAAAGCTTTAATTCCCATCGGATTAAGTACTTCCTCAGCCACTACACGATTAGAAGCAAAACCATCGTCAAAGGTTAACAATAAATTACGTCCTTTAATTGGCTCATCTCCTAAAACCATTGCAGAAAATTTTTCTGCAGTAACAAAACCCCATGACTTAGACAACCAATGCAATTGCGAAGCAAAGCGAGTTTGATCGGAAGGTGGAATATCATGGTAAAGCAGTACACGTAAACTATCTTGAGAAGATAAACCAAATGGTTGTCCCAAGGATTTAATGACTTTTAAAGGATAATAACCGCATGACAAGATGCGATGATGGAGTGACATTATTAATATTCCTGCAAATCTATGTTAACGATGAATTAAACATTCTGACAAAACAACAGTATGTTCTCATTAAATGAGCTACCCAATAGCGGCATGAAAATTTTATTAAAATATAACAAATATTGTTAACCATATAATGCAATATATTCAAAAGCATTTAAAACATTTTATAAGTAATCAACAACAAATATCATGTTACATAAATAAACTGACAGATAAGAGCAATTATTTTGAAAAAGAATAAACAATTTAAACATACTGCGCAGCAGCACTATACAAAACCTCGGTTATACAAAAAAGCATCGTAAGCCATGAACAAAAGAGAAAAAGAACAGAGAAAA
>CAZWUO010000206.1:0-6292 GCA_964636675.1 uncultured Ectothiorhodospiraceae bacterium | reverse complement strand
CTGATCCGTCGAACCGGTGATTGGGATACCGCAGATCATATTTGCGGCTTTATTCGCTAAGGCCGTTCTGTCGCTAGGGTTCTCGTTCCACATTACTGTAGTTTATCTGAGGTTTTTAGATCGTAGGCTCTAGGAGCAATTCGCTCAGTAACAACAGGTTTTAGCATTCTTGTCGATATGATGAACGAGCAGGTCGATTCTTTTAGCAATATTAAGCCGCGCTATTTTGACGCTGTATGAGAATCGTGGAAAATCAAAATCCTCTCTATATTAAGCTATACTCTTCAGGATAATTTATCTTGAACTTGATGCACAATGGACTTTAGTAAATGGACTTCATCAAACAAACATCTCAATATTTTTTATTTGTCTTACTGGCACTGAGTTCTACTGCAATATTTGCAGGCAATGAACTTACGCAAGCGATTGCTCTCGATGGTGGTGAAGTAAAAAAAATAAAAAAACTACTAAAAAATGGACTAAGCCCCGACTCTAAAGACGATAACGGAGACCCGGTGGTTTATTTGGCGATAACACATCGCAAGATGGATGTTGCTACGTTATTAATTAACAAGGGTGCTAATCCTAATAGTGTCAATGCATTTGGATCTCCAATACTTATTACCGCAGCAGGAAGCGGTGATACTTCATTCGTTAAATTATTACTCGATAAGGGTGCTGATGCGAATGCGAGTTTTGCACGTTATGATAACGTTAATTCGCTTATGCTGGCTGCAGAAGAGGGATATGATAAAATTGTCTCCTTACTTATCAAGGCGGGTGCCGATGTTAACGCAACGACTGGTTCTGGTGACACTGCATTGATTGCAGCTTCAGCTAAAGGTAGAGTATCTACGGTTAAGTTGTTATTAAAGAAAGGTGCGGACATTAATGCCAAATCCAAAAGTGGTTACACGGCGTTATTTATAGCCATTAGCGAAAGCAACGGCGCATTAGTAAAACTGCTATTAGAAAAAGGTGCTAATCCAAAGGTCATCAATGAAAATGGGGATAATGCCTACGTATTAGCAGATATAATAGGTAATACTGTCATTATGGATTTATTAAAAAATTAGTCCAATTTAATGGTTAACGCTCTCTAAGCCCAGCATGATGAACAAACCAAAAATCAAATATCATATTACTCCGAGTAACAAAGCAGCCCATCTTTTCCATATAACCATCAATATTGCAGTGCCGAATAAACGTGGGCACGAGTTAGTATTGCCCGCCTGGATTCCCGGCAGTTATATGATTCGGGATTTTGCGAAGAATATTGTATGGTTAAAAGCTTTTGAGCAAACACAGCAAATAAGTGTAAAAAAACTCGATAAACAAACTTGGCGTCTTGCTCCAACACATTCCTCGGTAGTTATCAAATACGAAGTATATGCTTGGGATTTATCTGTGCGCACTGCGCACTTAGATATGACGCATGGTTATTTTAATGGTGCATCTGTGTTGCTGCAAGTAAGAGGGTTTGCCGAACAACATTGTGATCTTAAAATTGATGTGCAGCAGGCCGCTAATGACAAACCCTGGATGATTGCCACCGGTCTTGCCGCCCTAGATATCGATGAACTCGGTCATGGAATATATCGCGCCAACAACTATTCCGAATTGATTGACTGCCCGGTAGAAATGGGTTGTTTCGATAAAGTTAATTTTCGTGCATGCGGAGTGCCCCATGAGCTTATATTGACCGGCCATCATAATGCGGACGTGGCGAGACTTGTCACTGATCTACAAGTTATATGTGAGTACCACATTCATTTTTTCGGTGCTCCCGCTCCAATGGATCGGTATGTGTTTTTAGTGATGATTGTTGGCGAAGGTTATGGTGGACTTGAGCATAGAAACTCTACTTCTTTGCTTTGTAGCCGGAATGACTTACCGCGAATTGAGACTCAACAGGTAACCGATAAGTATCGTAATTTTTTAGCCTTATGCAGTCATGAATATTTTCATACTTGGAATGTTAAGCGAATACGACCCGCGGTATTCGAACCTCTACAGTTGGCAACCGAGATTCATACGGAGTTGTTATGGTGGTTTGAAGGAGTTACCTCTTATTATGATGAGCTTGCGCTAGTGCGTAGTGGTTTGATCTCGGAAGAAAGTTATTTTGATTTGTTGGGTCAAAATATTACCCGCGTTATTCGGCAAACCGGACGGTTTAAGCAGTCAATAGCAGAATCAAGTTTTGATGCATGGACAAAGTTTTATAAACAAGATGAAAATGCTCCCAATGCCATTGTATCTTATTATACCAAGGGTGCCCTGTTTGCATTTTGTCTCGATATTTTTTTACGACGTGCCTCAAAAGGTAAGTATAGCCTTGATAATATTGTGCAAGGGCTTTGGGACAAGTTTTTGCTCGATGGGCAAGGCATAGCAGAGCGTGTTATAGAGAAATTTATTAAATCCGTAACCGGAGTTTCTGTAGACGAATTTTTCGAGCGTTATCTATATGATGTTAACGAGTTGCCATTGGATGAGATGTTGCAATATGTTGGTTTAGACCTTAAACACCGTGTCGCGTGTTCGCAAACTGATCTCGGGGGAAAGCCGAGTTCTATCACTGAGGATACACCTAATATTGCATTGGGAATACGGACTCAGGCGCATGCTTTAGGGATTCGTGTGACCCAGGTATTTGATTTAGGTTCGGCCCAGAAGTGTGGCATTGCTGCAGGTGATATTTTGCTTGCATTTAATAAATTGCGGGTGACCAACGAAGACTTTGAACGCCAGCTGCAAGCGTATAACGTTGATGATAATATTCTCATCGATTTGTTTCGCAGAGATGAATTGATAAGTTTCACCTGTTCTCTTCAAGCGGCTGAAAAAACGACGTGTTACCTCGTAGTAACTGAAAAAAATAATATGCAAAGATCCACTTGGTTGACGCAGCAAGTAACTCCTTAGGCATCTGTTTTTTGTAAATGCCATAACGCAACGATTAATTCGGATTAGTCGCACGCATAAAAATGAATTAGAATACACTTGTTAATTGTCTTGGTTTTCTAGGAAATCCCTGATTAAGTCATCAAACGAGCGTAAACTGCGTTAAATTGAAATTCATTATCTCACTTAATCAGAGGTTTTAACACGCTAATTAGAGAAGCAAGAGGCGTTGATTGTGCCAGCAAACTAACACAAAATTATTAATTAAAATAACGGGCTAGTAAGAGAAATATGTATAGAATAAATGGATGTTGCAGGTGGCTGGTACTCGCGTTAATTTTGCTGTTGACCTCAGGATGTGGTTTATGGGGTGGGGCTAGCAAATGGTCACCCTATATGGTTAAAGTTCATGTGTCTGATCAGGCGGGTGTAGCCTCAGCGCAGGCGATAGTGTCGTCAACAAATGGGCAGAATGTACAGACCGATGCAGCTGGCAACGCAGATCTTTTTTATAAAACGCGGGGCTTGCATGTGATAACAATCAGTTTATCAGGTAAAGAAACGGTGCAGACCAAGGTCACAATGCCTACTGATTCTGAAAAACAAATTTCTATTATCTTGGTTGATGTGCAATAAGGGAAGCGTGATGCACTATCGCGAAATAGCGTGAAATACGTCGAATTAGCCCGCTTGCTAGCAGATGGGCAATTTCAATCGGGTGAGGCTTTGGGTAAGCAACTTGGCTTGAGTCGAGCCGCCGTTTGGAAGCAAATCAAACATCTTAAGAATAGCGGTATCGATGTTCACGCAGTAAAAGGCAAAGGTTACCGTTTTGCCAGGCCTATTGAGTTATTAAATCAAGAATCTATTACTCAAGGTTTGTCTGCACGCGTTAAAGAATGTATTGACCAGTTTGAAATTTTTTCAGAGATCGACTCTACCAATCAATATTTACTCAAACAAATTCTGCATCAAGAAAACAAAGCCTATGTTTGTTTTGCAGAATATCAACAACAAGGAAAAGGGCGACGTGGTAGAAAATGGGTGTCGCCCTATGCGGCGAATATATATTTGTCTGTTTTATGGCGTTTTAAGGCAAACCTCGGAAGCTTAGAAGGAATAAGTCTTGTAGCAGCCATATCGGTTGCCCAGTCATTACGTGCCTTAGGTTTGCGTGATGTAAAGATCAAATGGCCAAACGATGTGCTTTGCCAAGGACGTAAGCTGGCGGGTATTTTATTAGAAACTGCAGGTGATTTTTCTGGGCCGGCGCAAATTGTATTAGGCATTGGCCTTAATGTAGATATGCCGCAAGATTCTGGTGCCGAAATTGATCAACCCTGGATTGATCTGAACTCCTGTCATAAGCTGAATTTTTGCAGAAATGAAATTGCTGCTGTATTACTTAATTCGTTGGTGCTCACCCTCATTGAATATGAGAAAAATGGCTTTGAATACTACCAAAAAGCTTGGGAAGATTTTGATTATATTAAACAGAAATGCATTCAGTTGAATTATCAAGAGAGTGTTTTACAGGGAGAGGCATGTGGCATCGATAAACGGGGTGCGTTATTAGTTAAAACCACACAAGGCCTACAGACCTTTCACTCCGGAGAGGTGAGTATTCGCTTATCGACCGAGCAGCAAGAACCCATACAACTGCCAGTACAAGCGCCAATTATTAACCAGTGAAACTATTATTAGATATAGGCAATTCCGTTGTGAAGTGGGCTTTACGCGAGCAAACCCAATTAACAGGGTTTGCGCGTGAAATTCACCGAAATAATCTCCAGCCTGCTGTTTTTAAAAACTTTCCGTCTCCCGAGTTAGGCCTGGGTTCCATCGATATTGCGTGCGTCGCCAGTTCGCAAACGCAGACATTTTTTGCGGATTATTTGATGCAACACTATGGTTTAAAACCAGTTTTTGCCGAGTCGGATACCGAATTCCATGGCGTAATTAATGCATATTCTCACCCAAAACAGCTTGGGATCGATAGATGGCTAGCAATTATCGCGGCATATCAACAAGTTGAAGGAGCTGTTTTAGTCGTAGGTTGCGGCACAGCGATTACTTTCGATGCCGTTAGCAGCTCAGGGAAACATTTAGGGGGTTTAATATTGCCTGGGTTTTATACGATGTGGCAGGGTTTGCATGCAAATACACGTATAACATCTAAAATGGAATTTAATGAGTTTGTGGCAGCAAGCTTATTGGCAGACAATACCGAATTGGCGGTTGCATCAGGCCCTGTCTTAGCGATATCCGCCTTAGTTGAAAAAATACTCAGGAAGCTAAGGACAGACGAGCCGCATGTTTCCTGTATTTTAACCGGCGGAGATGCCGGTAAATTGCACGCACTCATCAGTGAAAAAACGATTTTATCACCGTATTTGGTTTTAGAAGGCCTAAGTTTGAGAACTGAAAATAGTCCTAGAGTCCGCCGTTGATCACTTAGAGGTGAAGCTACATATAATGGAATGGATAAAAAACAATAAAATATGGAGCATTCCAATTGGGGTGTTAATACTTGCTAATCTGATTCTTATGTTTGCGGATACTCAGCATGAAGAAATTAACTTTGATGAATATAATCGCGATACATCAAAGCTTGCTTTAGTTGATGAACCTATGGAGCACGGAAGTCCTGACAAGTTGTCAACTCCTATGCACGATCATGCAAATACGAGCAATGCCGCTCGTCGACCAGCAGGTGATTTGCGTGATTCTCAGCGTCAGCAACCTGCTGAGCACGGCAATGAGTCATCACAGATCATACACCCCCAGGATATAGGTGCAGATGAGGCTAAAGCGCCTTGGCGATTGGAGCTAGTGTGTTACGAAATTGGTCCTTTTTTGAAAATGGATGCGCTGGAGGATGCGTCTGCAATGATCGCAGAGCGAGCCTATGTTAAGACAGTCGATGATCGAAGCACCAAAGAAGCTTTAGGTTATTGGGTATATTTGCCGCCGGCGAGAAGCCGTGCATTGTCGCGTTTAAAGGTCGAAGAGCTTAAGGTTAAAGGCATTAAAGATGTGGTCTTGATGCGAAAATCCGAACCGGTAAACTCCGTTTCTCTTGGTTTGTTTGCCAAAAAGCACGTTGCAGAACGCCGTGTAGATCAAATTGAAAAGATTGGTTACAAACCTAAAATGGAAATGCGCTATAAAGTAAACGCCGATATTTGGCTAAGGGCATCTCTTCACAAAGGAAAAGATTTTACTGAATTGGAATGGCAAAACCTGATCAAACAATTCAATAATATTACTGTTATATCAGGCAGTTGCTGATCATTAATTTATTGAATCCCGCTTGCGAAATGCGTCGCATATCTATAGAATGTGCCTCTTCGCCGGCATAGCTCAGTTGGTAGAGCAACTGACT
>CAZWUO010000205.1:0-6468 GCA_964636675.1 uncultured Ectothiorhodospiraceae bacterium | reverse complement strand
CCACAAGCCCTTTAAACGGGCTTTCAAAGTGTTTGCTGAGGTAAAGCCAGTGTTTGGTCTTGATGTTTAACCGGTTCAATATGGGCGGTGTGTGTTCAGGAATAACACCTCTTTTGTCTTCCCGAAGCATTGCAACTCTGTCGAGGGGGATTTACGTATTTATTGAGTCTACGAGGTAATGCTGAGCTTACGTTGGCTGAGTTTCATGGGTAATCAGGAAAAATATTGGAGATTATTCTGGGTTGTACTATTCACAAGTTATTCGTATTCGGGCAATAAAATCTTGGGCAAAACCAATATCCTGGTAATAAGTCATTGATTATCAGGTGGGTTTGATGGAGTATTTGACGGAGTCTGGAGTCGTCAGCAAATAAACCATCAGATTCTAAAGCGAAGTTTTCTGAATTCCAACTATTAATTTTTGAGACTCGATAATGAATATGTTTATTCAAAATACAAATAAATTTGTTTTGGTAATATTTTGTATAATTGTCACTGCATGTGGGGCCACTGAAAAAAATCTGCCAAAATCGACGTCACAAATAGCTGTTGATTATCGTGACGCTTTAAACGACAACAATATAAGTGCTGTAATTCAGCTGTCAGCTCTACCTGTTACATTTATCAGTCAAGAATGGGAAAGTGCTCCTGATGGATATGGTTGGACATTAGGTAAAAAATCCATATCAGAATTTGATACGCAAACAAGCCTTAATAAATTTTTGAAAACATTTTCTCCAGGCATCGAAATTGAAGGAACAAAGGCAACACTTATTCCCCGAACTGAATATGGCCGCTTTAAAACTGAATTTTCTGACTCATTGGCGTTATGGAATAACTTGAAGGCTTACATATTTACAAGAGGTGAATATGATGTAGAACATATTACGGTGATAGGTGTTAATCCTGAAACTCATAAAGTGCGGGCGTTATACGCTAACTAACAAAAAGGGAAATACAGAATGGTAGACAAAGCCTTTGATCCGAAAGGAAAAACATTCACTCAGCGTTTAACAGCCTTTTTAGCTGCGGCTAAAAAAGATTACAGCCTTACAATTACTAAAGACAATGGACGAACCAAAGAATGGCAACAAAAATTTCATATTTTTCATATGTTTTTATATAATTCCTATCAAAATACAAAACCTGCAAATACAGACACAGGAAAAAGGACAATATCATGGAGCCATTTTTCCGATGCAAAAATCACATGGAATACGATTAAGTTTTCCGATGCCTTAAAAACCGAATCAAATTCCATCCCTCAAAAAGAAGGTCAAAAGTGGAAATCAGGACATGAGCCAAATGAAGAAGCCACTAAACGACATATAAAACTAATGCAAACCAATGCAGGAATAGGAAATTCAGGCAAAGCAATGGTTTCATCAGGCATTAAACCTTGTGAAGAGCCATGCAAGTGTGGGGCAGGTCGCTCGAAACATCTCTCCAGCGAAGCCGCTGATTTAAACAGTGCAAGCTTAACGACTCTGACTACAAAACTTAGAATAGCCAAAGCTGGCAGCCTGGATGATTACTTAAAAAAATTTGGGCTACATAGACCTCTACTAAATCATCCGAGCAGCGCTGAGAAATGGCACGTTGAATCAATAAAGTGATTGAACCGGAAAAAACCAAAGGGGTCATTGCTTGACAATTCATAACTTCATTCGTTGAATTGAATATGTGATATTCCTGACGAAGATACACCAAATAATTTGGCTACTTCTTTTAGGGCTTTGCGTTAGCGCAATGTCAAGACAATCAAAATTGGTCGTAGTGTCCACCAATCGCAAAGATATAAACGTATTCGTTGTCATATTTGTAAATTACACGGTCTTTCTGGCTTATCCTGCGAGACCATAATCCCGAGAGGTTGTGTGTCAATGATTCAGGTTTTCCTGTCCCGGTAACTGGATCATCGCGAAGCATTTCTTTTAATAATTTGCATAGTGCTTTATGAAGTTTTTTATCTTTTTGCCTTAGCTTTTCATAAGTGGCCCATGTATTGCCTTCAAACACCAATGATCTCATCCATTTCCTCGACAGTGGGAGGGTATCCCTTTTGTTTTGAGTGAGTATCAAGCGAGGCGGCAATTTGTTGCATTAAGTTATTGTTTTGCAAGACATATAACGTTTCCTGTTCACGTTCCCAGTCTTCGGCGCTGATGACAACAAAATCCTCACCGCTACGGCGAGTTACCTTGAGGGGTAAATGCCTGCTAACCACTTGTTCTACAAAACTTTTTATGTTTTCTCTAAATTTGTTTACACTTATCGTATCCATCAATCGCAACCTCATTATGTACGGCAATACGGTACACGATAGTTTATTCAAGGTGTTTTAACAAGGCAAATTCATGGCCCGTTATTCGGGCGGGATAATATTGGCCGCCAGTCATAATACGGGCTGCGATTGACACCTAAAAACCAAAGGGATCAAAGCTTGAAGACAAAGAGGTCATGCTTGACATTGCACCAACGTAAACAACCTGTACGACGATAAGGAACACGCACGAAATAACTTCCCTGTTTTGCATTCCGGCTTCAGCCCATTTTCGCCCGTTCTTCAGTCACAAAAGCTCGAAATAGAACAACTATTCCTGTGCTTTTGTGCAATCAGAACGAACGAATTAAAATAAAGGGTCTACCATTGAGTCAATATTTGTCAACAGGCACTATGTTCCCGGTGCGCACGATTGGCTATTTTATGATGGAGCATTACGGATTTTCGTTATTTCCTCGATGTATTCAATTCCCCATCTCTGAAGCGCTTCAAGAATAGGGGTAAGTGTCAGCCCGAAATCTGTAAGAGAATATTCCACTTTGGGTGGAATTTCCTGAAATATTTCCCTGTGTACAATTTTATCAGCCTCGAGTTCTCTTAATTGTTTAGTCAGCATCCTTTGTGTAATACTTGGAATAATTCGCTTCAACTCATTAAATCGTCTGGTCTCACCCCGCAAGTGATAAAGAATCAGCCCTTTCCATTTTCCGCCCAGAACGTCTAAAGCAGCTTCCACAGGGCACCCAAAACTACAATGCTGGTCTTTATTGCTCATAATAATTACATCTCACTTTCACGGTATACATTATGTGCCTACGTTACAAAAATGTGCGTTCTTACAATATCTGTATGTATAGCATAACATCAAGTTTTCTGGGTGAGTGACATACAGGAGACAGACATGAATACGAAGGAAGCAATTACAAGCCGTCGGGCTGTTAAAGAGTTTGATGCCAGTTATGAAATACCAAAGAATGAAGAAAACGAGTTGTTGTCTTTAGCTATGCTGTCCCCAACGGCCTTCAATATACAAAACTGGAGATTTGTCGTCGTAAAAGATAGCGCGTTACGCCTGCAAATAAGGGAAGCTGCATGGGGTCAGGCACAAGTAACAGACAGTTCATTGCTGATTATAATTTGTGCAGATCTGAAAGCCTGGGAAAAAGAGCCGACTCGCTATTGGGCCAATGCCGGAAGCGAGGTACAGAGTTTTATGCTTCCTGCCATCGATGGCTATTATCGAGGAAAAGAAGAAGTGCAAAGGGATGAGGCGTTCAGGTCCTGCGGTATTGCGGCTCAAACGTTAATGTTGGCCGCTAAAGAAATGGGATATGACTCCTGCCCTATGGATGGTTTTGATTTTGATAAGGTGGCCAGGCTTATTCAGCTCCCGGATGATCATGTCATTTCCATGTTTGTTGCGATCGGGAAAGGGATAAAAGATGCCATGCCAAGAGGTGGCCAACTTGATATTGGCGAGGTTGTTATTCAGAATAAATTCAGGGACACGGCCTGACGCAACAGAGTCAGGAATCAACATTTTGTGTTATCTCCAGAGTAACTTATGAGCATTGTGGCTTTTATCATGCTGGTGTTGTTTGTGTGCCTTGGTGTACTTCATTTCTATTGGGCGCTGGGTAGGAAGTCCGGTCTTGACAAGGTAATCCCGGAACTGGACGGCAAGCCCGCTATGGAACCAGGGGCAATAGTTACTGTAATTGTGGCTATAGCGTTGACGGGTTTCGGAATTATTGCTTAGGAACGTGCACGCAATAACATCCCGGTTTGGCATCCCGTCTTCGTCCGTTCATCAATCACAAAAACTCAAAATAGAACGACTATTTCTGCACTTTTGTTCAATCAGAACGAACGAATACGCACCAAATCCGGGCGCCAAACCGGGATGTTATTACGTGCACGTTCCTTATTTACTTGGGCTTGACGATCTCAAGTCTGCCCCCCTACGGGAATTATGTTATTTATGCAGGCTGGTTTCTGGCAGGCGTGTTTGTATTACGCGCTGTGGGTGATTTCAATCTGGTTGGTTTTTTCAAAAAAATCAGGTCATCTGAATTTTCAAAATACGACACACGGTATTATTCACCACTTTGCTTATTACCAGGTGTTGCATTCGCAGCTTTGGCATATAAACAGGCGTAATAATGTAATCAACCTGAACGCATGCAAAAAAACCTGGTGCAGGCGGAGAGATCAGAAATGTAACGAACGTCCATCGACGGCCAATGCCGCTTCATGCACGGCTTCCGACAAGGTGGGATGGGCATGCACGATGCGTGCGAGATCTTCTGCTGATGCTGAATATTCCATGGCCACCACAGCTTCGCTGATCAGTTCCGAGGCATTGGGGCCATAGATATGTACGCCAAGTATCTGGTCGGTGCTGGCGTCGCTGAGTATTTTTACCATGCCTCGGGTATCACCCGAGGCATGGGCGCGGCCGCTGGCGGTAAACGGAAACACGCCGGATTTATAGCGGGTGCCTGCTAATTGCAGTTGCTCGGCTGTCAAACCTGCCCAGGCCAGTTCCGGCCAGGTGTATACCACTGACGGAATCACGGTGTAATTCACTTCCGGCTGCTGACCGGCAATACGCTCTGCGACAGCAACTCCTTCTTCCGATGCTTTGTGTGCCAGCATGGGGCCGCGCACAACGTCGCCGATGGCAAAGACATTGGGCAGGTTACTGCGGCATTCGGCATCGACTTCAATAAAACCACGCGCATCCAGCGTTAAACCTACTACATCTGCTCCTATGCCTGTGGTGTTAGGTGTGCGACCAGTGGCGACCAGTACTTTGTCTACGGTCAGTTTTGTTTCGCCATCCGCTGTTGCACAGGTGATGCTCACATTTTTTTTACCGGGTTTTACTGATACCAGTTTTGCACCCAACAGGATATTCATACCCTGTTTTTCCAGGTCCTGCTGTACGGCTTTGGCAATTTGCTGATCAACATTTTTCAGAAATTTATCGCCGCGCACGATGATGGAGGTTTTGCTGCCCAGGCGTGTCCATACGCTGCCCAGTTCCAGTCCGATAACACCACCACCGATGATGGCAAGACGTTTTGGTACGGCCTCGAATGCCAGAGCACCTGTTGAGTCTGTGATTTTTTCATCGTCCGGTATTGCGTCAGGCATTACCGGCGAAGAACCCGTGGCGATGATGATGTGATTTGTTTTGTATTCTTTGCTTTCGTCTTCGTTGTGCAGTGATACACGTATACGATTTTCACCGGCCAGTTCACCTCGTCCTTTGAACCAGGTAATCTTGTGTTTGACGAATAACATGGCGATGCCATCCGTCAGGGTTTTTACGACCTTGTTTTTGCGTGCCATCATGGTGGCAATATCAATATCAAGATCTTTGATACCAATACCATGCGCGGCAAATTCATGTCGCGCACGGTAATAGTGATGCGTGGTATCCAGTAATGCCTTGGAGGGAATACAACCCACGTTAAGGCAAACACCTCCCAGAGAAGGTTTGCCTCTGTCGTCGAGACGTTCATCAACGCAGGCTGTTTTCAGACCAAGTTGCGCGCAGCGAATAGCCGCTATATAGCCTCCCGGCCCACCGCCAATCACGATTACGTCAAAATCTGCCATGGCTTGATTCCTTGCATTGTCTTGCAGTATGTATATGCCCAAAGCGGCCAGGGTTCAGGAATCAACTTTGGTGCAGTTCACCCCTCATCCCAACCTTCTTCCCTCAAAGTGGAGAAGGGGCCAAAACCCTTTTGGGTTTTGGCCCCTTTGGGTATTTTATATTTCCAGCAACAAGCGTGCCGGGTCCTCCAGAATGTTTTTAATGGCGACAAGAAATAACACGGCGTCACTGCCATCAACAATGCGATGGTCATAGGACAAGGCCAGATACATCATGGGTCGCGCAACTATTTCACCATTTTCTACCACTGCCCGTTGCTGGATATTGTGCATGCCCAGTATCGCGCTTTGCGGTGGATTAAGTATGGGCGTGGATAACATGGAGCCAAAAGTGCCTCCGTTGGTGATGCTGAATGTGCCTCCAGTCAGCTCATCCAGTGACAATTTTCCATCCCGGGCACGCTGGCTAAAGTCACGAATGCTTTTTTCGATACCTGCAAAGGCCGCCACCGCATAGATATAAAAAATTACTGACATTAAAAGCATGATATTGCCCA
>CAZWUO010000204.1:0-6753 GCA_964636675.1 uncultured Ectothiorhodospiraceae bacterium | reverse complement strand
TCAATATCAGGCGGATGGTTTGCATGAATTTTTAGTTTTCCTACACCCTCGTTATATTTTAAGGCCGTCATTGAACACTGGCAGCAGTTATTTAAACTTCCACTTATCGTTTTTAGTTTGGGGTTATTGCAATTGAACGTCGGTGATAAATTAATTTAGTGATTGTCTTATATATTCTTACCTACATATTCTCGAGAACCGTTTCTTGACTAAATCTCAATCTTCAAATTGATCAAGAGGAAAGATTGGTCTTGGTACATTGCGGTAGGGCAGCTTGTCGTAACGTGGCGTACAAAGAGCGCCGCTGTCACAAACAATGACATTTCCGGCAATCGGTTCGAAGGCAGCGCGAAAATGTTGCATTGATTTTAGCGCAACGACATGCTTGTGTTGGGGGTCGATGCCAAAAGCTTTGAATTGTTGCAGATCCAGAATTTGGCGAGGAATGCTAACGACTAAAATTTCAATCCCACCAACACATATCACAGCGCTTGTTCCGAAGCTGCCGCTGAGCCCGTGAAGCATTGGCCCATCACCAATGAAAACGCCGTCACTGACAGAGACTAACTCAACGTCAAGGATCAGTGGGCCACCACCTAAAAGTGGATCGGTTTTCCCGCCCAAAGTAATTTGAACCCGCTCACCGACCACCGCCTTATGAAGCGCTTGTGCCACTTGGCTATCGACCATCGGACCGAAACAGGCATTTGTCACCCCGGCATCAAGCAGTATTCGCAAAAGCTCCGTTGAATCGCCATAGCCACCAGCACCGGGATTATCTGCGTAGTCGGCAATGATCAAGGGACCCTTCTCTGATGTGTAGTTTGTCGCAATCACTGCTGCCTCAGCAACGCTTAAATAATCATTCAGTACTTCAAAACGCCGATTCCAGATGTCATCAGCGATCGATTCAGCGAAAATGGTATGGGTAGTAAAATCACCTTGTCCGGTGACCAATACCGTCGGTCCAACCCTTGCGACATCGGCGCTGGCGAAGCCGGCATTGATGCTGACGGCAAAAACATCTTCCTGTTGCTCATAGGCTCGGGCGTTTGCTATCCGCTGGATCATGGGGCCAATATCCGTACGACCACCATTAACCTCTTCTAGCATGGGGCGACTGACGAAAATCGTGCGTGGTTTAATTTCCCCGGTCATTGTCCGTTGGAGGATTTCTCCGGCATGACGGCCACTATCACGCATATCAACGTGCGGGTAGGTTTTGAATGAAACAATGATGTCGGCCAGTTCGCAGATCTGTTGGCTGACGTTTGCATGTGGATCTAATGTGATTGCTATCGGCAGCTCTTTACCAACCAGGCTGCGAATACGCTGCAACAATTCCCCTTCGCCATCTTCACAGAAATCAAGCCCCATCGCCCCATGTAAGCCGAGGAGTAGACCATCGAATTGCTTATTTTTGATGTGGTCAAGTATTGGTTCACAGAGCCATTCAAATGCCTTGCGTCTAATTTTACCGCTGGGTCCGGCCGCAGCACTGATGGCATGTTCGACCTTCCAGTCGTGTGCACGCCCGGCATCCAGAAACCCAGCCAATTCTGTATTCTCATCGCCGCGTTCTGCGACGGCGTCTGCTCCCATCAGAGCATAACGATCCATAAATGCCCGTTTGCCAGTTTTGTGCAGGCTAAAATAATTGGTCTCATGTGAAATTTCTGCAGTCAGAACTTTGAAACTCATTGGGCAAACCTATAATTGGATTTTCATATGTTTGTACTCTTGTATTATAGAGTTTTTATATTGAAAATCGTTTTCATGGATTTTAATTTGTCAAAATGCTGTTTCATAAAACCTAAATAATTCTGCTTTCCATGATAATTGATTAAGCTGCGTTGTGTGATTTTGAATTAGAATAAACCCTAGTTACAAAAGGCGATGTCATTGTGCGAACTAGTGAAGCGTAATTCAGTTGAAGTCGAATCTCTGTGCCGATAGGCAACTTGCAACCGGCATCAATAATGAGATGATCGCTACTTGCAGCGAGGATCTCTATTCCGTCAGATGCTTGTAGTCCCGTGGGATCGATATCCTGAAGCCCGATGGCCAAGATAGTCTGAGTTATCAATTCTTTCTTTTTACTCGGGGGGGCAGATTCACCAAAGGCAGTTTGGGCAAGCTCACCCCAAGGTTGAGCAGGCTTGATTTTTGACTCGATAACTTCTGCAACTAATGTAAAAGCATCGGTATAAAGCCCCGCAATCGTCTGGCGTTGAAGTGGTTCACATCCTAATAATAGTGACTCACCCAAGCGTAGATTATTAATCCTCCCAGTGTCAATACCGCTCAATGCCCATTGCAAATTGCCAGAATTACCGCCGGAGATGATATCAAGTGATATATCAAAGGTTCGTTCAATAGTATTGGCAAGATCTGACAGCTCCGTCATGTTATCCGTATTTGGTGATACACCACTACGACATGCTAGGTTGGTGCCGATTCCTTTGAGCTTTATGTTCGGCATAGTAAGTACCTCCTTTACGATGCTCTCAAGGTCGTTTGGCATTATCCCTTCGCGTAAATCGCCTAGCTCTATCATGAGTACTACGCTGTGTTCACAACCGATTTTTCCTGCAGCGTTAGACAGTCCGCGTATAACATCGAGTTCGGTATTAAAACTGACATCAACGAGGGCAACCACCCGTTCGACCTGGCTTAACATCGGTGAGCGAATCAGCGTCATCGTTGCGTTAACGTTTGCGCGACGCATTGTATCGACGTTTTCAATGCGTGAATCACCGAGTGAATGAATACCTGTTCGGAATAAAGTGTTGGCGATCTCTGGTGAACCTAGAAAGGCCTTGGTGACACCCGTAATAGAAATTCCACGGGATGACAATTGCTCGATGAGGCGAAGTGCATTATGACGAATCTTGCCAAGGTCGATCTCTATTCGCGGTGCACTCACAGTGTGTTTGCGGCGAGATTTTCCTCAAGTTTGGGGAACGCGGAAAAAACCATATCTACCAGACGCGCTGGCGAACGGGTCAATGCATCGGTGACCGGAATATCAAGTTCATGTTCGTAAGAAGTAATTGCCACGCTTACGTCCGCATCACTCATGTTTTCATGATTGATAGTTAGGCCAATAACCTTGGTATCCGCAAACGTTTGAATAAGATTAATCTCCGAGGCTGGACTTGGCATTGGAATATGTTCGAAATCACAACGTCCTTTGCGGCCAGGTGCGTGCTGCAAAACAACGCCGTTTGCCTGACTGCCACGCAATATAAAACTGGAGCTCAAATAAGCGGGATGACTTAACGCCCCTTGTCCTTCGATAATAATGACATCCGGTTGCTCCGCATAAAAAGCCTCAACGATGGTCGCTTCCATTTCGCCTGAACAAAACTGTGAAGGGATTGCGTCAAGCGCAATACCATAACGCGCGCCCTGGATCAGTCCGGTTTGACCAGTTCCTATCATGATTGCCTTGATACCACGGTCTTTCAACGCCTGTGTCAGGATGGTTGCCGTGGTGCGTTTACCGATGGCTCCGTCAGTACCTAGCACCGCGATTCGTGGGCAAGTAACCTCGGCGATTCGACCACTATATAAACGTAAATCTTTCTTGGCACGTGGTTTTCGTACATCCAAAATATGGACATTGTTGGCCTCGCTTGCGGCGATAAATTCCAGATCATCATTGAGAAATTCGTGCAGACCGTTAACAATGTTCATTCCAAATGAGATGGCTGTTAGCACAACGCCTCGCTCATGGTTTGATAACATTCCACTGGCCGGTGCCATGCCAAAGATAAAATAGTCTGGGATGTCACCAGCTTGCGCAAGTGCGCTTGCAAGATCATGACAAATAGGAATTTGGTTTGGTTTGTCATCCAGTACCACACCCGCGTCTAAACCAGTTTTTGAACTATCGATTACGGAAAGAATTTTATATTTTTCAGAATGTCGGGTTAGTCCATTGGCAGTCTTTCCATCAAGCTTACCGAAATTTTCTTCACAGTAGACAATTGCAGTGAGTTGGGTATTGGTTTTAGTATGAGGTTCACGCACGACTGATATGTGCGAAGTGAGATTATCTGCGGGATTGGTTTGCGTAAATGAAGATATTATTGAATTAGCGTTCGGTATGGCAATATTAGTGTTATGAGGGGAGAAGGAGATTTGTTGTGCGCCACTGGCGGATACCTCTCGAGAATACAGACTAGCTAGTGGGGGTATTGTTGGAAAAGTAGACATATGTTGCGGCTCCTGAAGCAGCACTTTTTAGGAGGCAGCGAGATCGTGCTAGCCTGTGTCAGCTGCATGTCAACAAGAGATTCCCATCGGTGATGGATTATATTGGCGCATAGTATAGCATATATTAGTCTGCACCATGGTTTACATTATCGCCCATACACATAAGGATAAAGCGCTTTTTTTTTGCTGAATTTAAGCATGTTTATTGTGACATTTACCAGTTGAAAAATATCAATAGCCATAATCCAAAAACGTCTGTATTTGGGTGACACTTGAACGCAGTATAACTTATCAAAGTACTCGGCATAATTTTAGTTTTAACATTTTGCATTAGTGCTAAATTTTAACTATGCATCGCGTTTAAATTACTTATAACCCAGCCCACTTTTCATTGATCATTACCACATTGTTTTTTTACAAAGAAGGGCTGCGTGCCGAAAATTGTTTAGACTCCGAAGTGATTGATCGATGGTATGTACTTTAGCAGGCCATCCATAATAAATTATTAATCTGATTGCAATTAATATGGATGTCCTGGTGCTTATCGATTCAGTGAGAAGTAGGGTGTTATACAGAATCTGTAATTGGTTGAAAATTCATACTGTGGGTTTTCGGGTAAATGTAGATTCTGTATAATATACGTTAGATGAAAACAATAAAAATCAAAAATCAAAAATATGTTATTCCTTACATAAATAAAACTTCCTTCATAAAACCAGTGAGACTTAATCGTTCTTTTGAAAGATTCTCCATGAACAATAATATCACTGGAGTAAGGAAGAAGATTAAAAGCAATTTGTTCGCTCTCGCTGACACGACGAATATTAAATAGCCATCGAGACAACTGCAAGAAGAATTAAAAACCTGTTGAATTAAAATGTTGTGATTTCGCTATCTTTCGTAAAATAAGTTAGCTTTTTCATTCGAGTTCTATTCATGCCTACTTCTTTTCTCATTTAGTATTCCAAACAAGGGAAACAAAATAACTTCCTGAGTATTCACCAGACTCTTCAATTAAAAACTGTAAACAGTCACCGTGTCATTTTTTTCTTATTTCGATAAGTCAGCTCCATTGTTTTTTCGGGCCTTGTTCAGTTATTCACGCTATTAAATTTCCAAATCCTTCCACTGTTCGGCGCCGAAAGAATAGCTCATTAATCAACCTGCTTCCTTGGGTCATCGTTTTGGTGCGGCGGAAATCTCACTTTGTTATCGTTGCCGATCAAATTGTAAGCTTTTGGTTAGTAGGCTTTGTTAAATAGCTTGAATAAGCAAGTTCGGGAATTGTATACTTTAACGAATAACAACAGATGTTAAACTGATTACAATCTTTCATGTTCCGATAATGTTGAATTTCGACCTTCTTAATCGGCTTTTTCAGTTTACAAAAAATCGTTCAGCAATAGTTATTACAACTCACAAAGTTTTGGGGCAATAAAAGGCAAGGTGTCTGAGAGTTAAATGAAGTTATGTATTAATACACATCTAACAATGGCAATTAACTTCGACAATTTCAAGCGTGGTTTGTTTGTGCTATTCGCAAGCTCATTGTCGCACAAACAAACCACGCTTAAAATCGCGAGTTATTGCTGACGTTATGTGTTAATGTCAAAATATTTGCCTTTTTGGAGGTTGTCATATATGATAACTTCATATGAAATGGAAAATCACATTCTTTAACGATAAAGTCGAAGCTCAAACGCTGAAATTACCAACTGGTATATTGGCTAACTTCCTACATATTGCTGAAATGATTGAAAATATGGGGCCCAATCTTGGAAAACCCTATGTTGGTAGGTTGGATTCAGGTCTGTACGAAATCCGGGCTAAAGGTAAGGAAGGAATTGCAAGGTCTGTATATTGCACATTAAAAAAGCGAGAGATCGTTATTCTTCACACCTTTATTAAGAAATCTGAGAAAACGCCAAAAAAAGAATTGGATTTAGCTAAAAAGCGAATGAAAGAGGTTCTAAAATGAGTAGACCAACACTAGCAGATTTTAAGAAAAAGGCACTTTCAAAGGCTGCTGTAAAAAAAGAATATGATGCGTTAGCCCCTGCATATAAATTACGTAAAAGACTGATTGCCCTTAGGCAGAAAGCAGGCCTTACCCAAGAGCAAATTGCTGATGTTTTGCATACAAATAAAAGTAATATTTCTCGCCTTGAAAATGCCAACTCTGAAATTTCACCAAAACTATCGACAATTGAGCAATATGCAGATGCTGTCGGTTACGATGTTGAAGTTAAGTTTATTCGTAAACGAAACTAAAAATTGTTTCGAGTGTAATTCACAGATAATCGGGTAGCCAAGAGTCTCTAGCTCTCGGCCCCCACAACACCTTTCTATTACCCATAAGTCTACGCGAATAAATTAGTTGCGACTACTTTCCTTGAATATTTTGATGTTAAGATTGAGAATTATTTCTGTAATATCTCGATACTTTCGATAGTTTAAAATCAATTTCCTCACCTCTTTTACCCTGCTGTCTGGTACATAGACAGTTTGTGTTTTTTGGTTTTTGTCTTTATA
>CAZWUO010000203.1:0-6779 GCA_964636675.1 uncultured Ectothiorhodospiraceae bacterium | reverse complement strand
ATTTACAAACGTTACATCCTGACTATTTCCCCAATCAGAATATTCATGAGCAATCAATCTTTTCGAAGATACAAATTCAGGCAATTTTTCCATTTGTGCACAGCCTAATGCTGCATTTAAATTTGGTAATCTATAATTATACCCAACCTGATCATGCTTAAACTTCCATTTGTGTTTCTTTTTTGCCGTGGTAGTTAAGTGCTTAGATTTAATATATAAGTCTTCATTGTCTGTAATAATTATTCCACCACCACCAGCAGTAACAATTTTATTTCCATTAAAACTTATAGCCGATAATTTTGCCGCACGCCCCGTATGAGTACCATCATAGAAACTCCCAAGAGCCTCCGCTGCATCTTCTACTAGACATAAGTTATATTTGTCACAAATTTTTTTAATCTCTTCAATATTAACGGGATGTCCAAAAGTGTGCATTGGTAAGCAAGCACGAATTATATTTTCCGTATGCTTGTTAACACATTCACCATCATTGTTAAAAAAGGTATTTTCATTTAGATACTCGTTTAACTTAACGGGACACATACCAAGCGTTGTTTTATCTACATCTACAAATAATGGAGTCGCTCCACAATAACTAATAGCATTACAAGTTGCTACGAAACTCAAGGATTGCGTAATGACTTCATCATTTTTTTTGACTCCCACGACAAGTAACGATATATGCAATGCTGATGTGCCGTTTACAGTAGCAACAGCAAATTTTGCACCTGTGTACGCTGCTACTAATCGTTCAAATTCTTCGACATAAGCACCTATACTAGAAACCGATACTGAATCAATCGTGTCTAATAAATATTTTTTTTCATTCCCGATAAATAACGGCTTGTGCAAAGGAATTTGGCCTTCTTCGGTATATATTTCTCTTACTTTTTTTATAAATGAATTAAACATTATAAATATTTGTCTTGTAATGACTTAAATTCTTTAAATCAGAAAACCATTCAATGGTTTCTCCCAGCCCTGTTCTAAAATCGTATCTTGGCTCAAAATCTGTGAGTTCTTTTATGAGAGTATTATCACACCATAAACGATTAACTTCGGATTTTTTTGGGCGTATACGTTGATCATCAATAACCAACTCAATATCGCTCTTCATTAATTTTTTGATTAAATCAAGAGTATCCGCAACTGAAATCTCATAGTTAGACCCGATGTTAACGGTTTTCCCCAGGCTGGCAGGACAATCTACCAGCGCCAAAAAACCACGACAGGTATCTAACACGTAATTATAGTCTCGGGTAGGGCTAAGATCTCCAAGCTCTATTTTATTTTTACCCTTAGCGATTTGAGTAATTATTGTGGGGATTACCGCTCTAGCGGATTGCCTTGGCCCATACGTATTAAACGGCCTTGCTATCGTTAAGGGGAGATCAAATGCATTGAAAAAACTCATCGCCATTGCATCTGCGGCAATTTTAGATGCACTATAGGGAGACTGAGCTTGCAAAGGATGCTTTTCATCGATAGGAACATATCGAGCAGTACCATATACTTCGCTAGTCGACGTATGAATAATTCGCTCACAAGCATTATCAAGCGCCGCCTGACAGATATTAAGTGTTCCCTTGATATTTGTATCTGCATAACTATCAGGGGCAATGTAAGAATACGGAATTGCAATCAATGCTGCTAAATGAAAAACTATATCTATACCTTTTGTTATATGCTTGCAATAATGTGAATCTCTTACATCACCCGATAAAACCTCTATATCCTGTAAACAGACTATATCTTCCAGCCATCCCCAATGGTTAAACGAGTTATACTGAGATAGAGCTTTAACCTTATAATTTTCTTTTACTAACATCTCGGTCAAATGCGAGCCAATAAATCCATCAGCGCCAGTAACTAATACTGTTTTAGTCATAATATTCTCGTATTAATAAATTAGTTTTTCACCGTCTTGCTTGTTAAAGTTTTGCATAGAATATTAATTGACGACACGCCAGTGATATTTCTTTATACTAACCAAATATCGCTGGTCTATTCATATAAGCAGGAACATCTACGGCATAGTTCTGCAAAATGGAGGGCGCAATATCCAACACAGATATTTGGGTAACCGTTTCACTTTTTGATTGGTAATTAGGTTGGTAAATATACATCGACCCTTGCGGAATATGGTAGGCGGTAGTTCCTGACTTTTCTTGGATTTCTACATTTTTTAAACCAACTTCAGAAAGAGATGCTTCTTTCCCATTTATGCGGATAATCGTTTCTTCGTCCTTTAAGTTCGCATGCCCAAAGTCTATACTAAACAAACCTTCTGATTTTTCTCGTACGCCAATTTGAAAACCATTCACGGTAAAATTATTTAATTTTTTACGCAGCAAACCTCTAATACCTTCGCCAACTTGAACATTGAAAGAAGGAAGCATGCAGGGTTGATAATTTCTCTCACTTTTTGGCACATGCAAATTATCCATTAGTTTTTCGCGGTCGGTAACATAGAGCTGAGTTTCAACCGACTTTGCCATCGTCGCTTGTTGTCCCATACTAGAAACAATCCACAAGCAATAGTCGTCATTTTGATCGATAAATTTAACCAGCTTCCCTATCATCTGATCAACTTTGTTCATCGTAAAATTGATCTCTCCTTGATAAGTCCCTATCCATTGATCAGAAAAATCGATGCTTTCATATTCAGTAGGAAATGCTGCAGCCCAATAGCGATGCATGGTTGAGGCAACTTGATTGGTAAAGAAGCTAGCGAAACCAGGCCGCGTCTTAGCCAGTTGTTTAAAAAAAACATCAAAAGCTAACACACTTTGATATGTTCTCCGCCGAACCACCTTCCATCGACAAGCACGCTCTTCAATAATTTGTGCAGATACATCTAACAATGTACGAGGTTTTAGTCCTAAAGCCGGTAAATGTGCCATTAACTTAATTACATCAGCCCAAGGAAGCTTAGCAGAAACATTTCTACCCGATTCTTTAACCATTCGTAGATTAAAATCCTGAAAAACTTCGACAGATTGAGGAAAACACTCAGCCCCCGCAGCAAAAGTATCGGGAATAAAAAACTTATAGTTATTTAAATCCACGGGTAAAGGGTACGAATGCAAGGACCCAAAAAGCCCTACCGGAACACCATTGCGGGCTAAAATTTTCCAAACCGGGGGAAACTCTTTATCTTTTTCGTATAGGTTTTCCCCAAAATCAGAGATATAATGTTTGTCATTACTCACACCTCGATGCACTGTGGGCCAAGTAACCCAAGGGGAAAGTGCACCAATATCTGCAGTAAGAGTCTCAAATTTTTTCAATTTTTGTCGAATTTTTGCAAAAGTTGAATTCGGATTGTTTTTGAGAAAAAACTCAAAAATCTTGACAGGCACTTCATTTAGTTCAAATAAGATGATTTTTTTCATTAATATTTTTCAAGCAAATTTGTAAAATAAGCAACTGTTTTTCTCAATCCAATATCTAGCTCAATCTTTGGCTCCCATCTTAGAATCTGTTTTGCCATATCAATATCCGGTCTACGTTGCGTCGGGTCATCACTAGGAAGTTCAGCAAATACAATCTCTGATTTTGATCCAGTCATATCAATAATTTTTAGCGCCAGTTCTTTAATCGTAAACTCGGTCGGATTACCTAGATTTATTGGCCCAATCACATCATCTGGAGTATCCATAAATCGAATAAAGGCTTCAATTAAGTCATCGACATAACAAAAAGAACGAGTTTGAGAACCATCTCCATATAAGGTGATAGGAAAGTTTTGCAAAGCTTGCATAATCAAGTTGGAGACTACACGACCGTCATTCGGATGCATTTTTGGACCATAAGTATTAAATATTCGACCGACCTTAATGCGTAACTTATGTTGCCGATGATAATCAAAAAATAGGGTTTCAGCGCAACGCTTGCCTTCATCATAACAAGATCTTCGTCCTATCGGGTTTACATGCCCCCAATAGTCTTCTGGTTGCGGATGAACCTCGGGGTCTCCATATACTTCACTGGTTGAAGCCTGGAATATCTTAGCCCCCACTCTTTTGGCCAAACCCAGCATATTTATCGCGCCGTGTACGCTCGTTTTTGTGGTTTGTACTGGATCATATTGGTAATGTATTGGGGAAGCAGGACAAGCTAGATTATAAATTTCATCGACCTCTACAAAAAGAGGGAAAGTCACATCATGGCGCATTAATTCAAAGTGAGGATTATCAAGTAACGGAAGAATATTTTCTTTGCTGCTGGTAAAAAAATTATCAACGCAAAGTACGTCATGTCCATCATGCAATAATCTTTTGCACAAATGAGAACCCAGAAACCCCGCTCCGCCTGTTACTAAAACCCGTTTTTTTGTATGCAGCGACATCAAGCTGTTCCCATTTTTTGCATAAATTGAGAGATTAAGAACGTGAGTTGAACCCAGAAGGCGAGTTACCGCCTGACAGCAAATAGAGCAGCCAACCCTAGAATTACGCTATATAGATAAATTCGAAAAATCAGTTCGATTACAATGAAAACCACAGTCTCATCGATTTTCAAACTATAAAATGCAATAACTAATCCAGATTGATAGTACAATCAGCTATCTAGAATCTGCAGTTGGACGGAAATTGAAGTGTGGGGCTGAAGTGAGGATTTGTGGTAGTGTAGATTTAGGCTGCTCTTATTTTTCAGATAGCATTTAGTACACCACCACGGCTGTTTTAATAGTGTACTAACTTACACACAACTCACTGTCATCTTCCACCCACTGAGGAATGGCATTTATCTGTTTTTTGTATTGCCGTGATGCATACCATATCTTTACACTCGTTTTATTTTCATCTAACGAAATAGTATCAATGGTGATGAATATTTGTTCAGGTTGCATGGCATATACGTAAGCTAAAGTAATGTGGCCAGTTTTAGCTTTATTATTCCGTATATCCTTAATAATCAGTTGCTCATCAATCGGTTTATGCAAATAACACTTTCTCGTTTGTGCCAGAATTTTGCGGTAAACATCTTGATAGCGCTGATCTACTTCAAACGTTAAAGTACCTACAGGACGTTGCTTTAAGCTCTTGATGGTTACCGGGCCACATGCAACAAGTGCAAACAAGGCTAATAAAGCTATGGCAATATTTTTCATTCTTTTCTCGCTTTGAGGACACTGATAAAAATTTTTGAATTAAGCACTTTCTAATTTTGTCAGACGTTCTTCTAAGTTTTTTACGCTTGTTTCAAGCTCGGTAATGCGCGCTTCCATTGACGATGCCTCGATAGCAGTTGCAGATCCTCTACTCACGACGCTATGCGTTTCTTCAATATTGACTTCACCCGAAAATAAATGGGCAAATCGGTTTGCACTACTGCCTGCTTGTTTGGGTAACTGACAAATAAACGGCCCAAACGCTTCATCTATTAGGTGATCAAGAGCCTGTTGGACTTTAGACAAATCTTCAAAAGCATAAATACGTTGCGTACGTGTACGCAGTTCGCCAATAGTTTGTGGCCCGCGTAAAAACAATATACAGAGTATCGCTAGCTCGGCATCACAAAAATCATGTAAGGAACCCAGCCTGTGTGAATATTTTAAAGTCCGTGCCTCGGATAATGGCTGCTTCATCACATAAGCTTTCCGATCAAGCATGCTCAGAGTATCCATGACTTGGTGATCACCAAGCTCCATCACTGGTTCGCGATTTGACTTTTGATTACTCGCGACCTTAACCGCATTTATAGACAACGGATAATAATCAGGTGTAGTTTTTTCTTTCTCAAGCAATACACCTAACACTCGAACTTCGACTTTATCAAGCTGACTAATCATAAATTATTGACGTTTATCCATCTCTCGATCTAACTCACCCATACCACGTTCGGCGTTCGCTTTAGCCTTATCCGGATCGGAATGTTTAGCGGGCTTGGAAGGACATCCCATAAAAACCGCCACAAGCATGAGTGCTAAAACTGCAATGCAGAGTTTTTTCATGGCTAACTCCTTGTCTGGATTAGAAAAGATAATACAGAGTATATAGATAGAATGAGATCTTTGCACGGGCCTATTTTGCACTCACGCTGCATTATATTGACCACAAGCGGACGAAAAATTAAGATTAAAGCCCATAAATCAGCGCCGTTGACGAAAAAACGATCGCAGCTTTTCACTTGCAAGCTGCTCCAACACACCGCCGAGAACTTCCACTTTATGATTGAGCTTGTCGGTGCCTAAGATATCAAACACACTCCCTGCCCCCCCGGACTTTGCATCAAAGGCCGCAAATACAACGCGTGCAATCCGCGCATGGATAATCGCACCAGCACACATGGCACAGGGTTCTAAGGTGACATATAAAGACGTATTGCTAGGCAGGCGATAATTGCCAATTTTTTGACTCGCCATTCGAATGGCATTAATTTCCGCATGTGCGGTTGCATCATTTTGCCCAATAGGCTGATTCCATGCTTCGGCTAATATTTCATCATCATGAACTAAAACCGCACCTACCGGAACTTCTGCGGCTTGCTCTGCACGATCTGCAAGCAATAACGCGTGATGCATCCATCGGGTATCTTCAATCAATACAAACTCCGATCATTTTATTCAGGCAATCTGCAGGTACACCGCCAATTTTAGCACGCAAAAATCACTCATTAGCGTTTCATTTTTGCGCACACTACTTGCTATATCAATTGTCCGCTGGAGCTATTTAGCAGCTTTTTCTTCGAGTCGTTCCACTAACCAAAGTTTAATTATGGATTGACGTGTTACGCCAACACGACTTGCCTCTCTATCTAATGAGTCAATTACC
>CAZWUO010000202.1:0-6844 GCA_964636675.1 uncultured Ectothiorhodospiraceae bacterium | reverse complement strand
CTTACAACCTGGCTTGAAGTCGGCTGGTTAGGTTAATGAGTCTCGGCAACCGATAACGCCGTCTTATCAACGACCTTGCGCAATACAAAGCTCGACAATACCCCAGAAACACCTTCGATTCGCGTAATTTTATCGAGCAACAAGTGTTGATAGGTTTCAAGATCTTTCACCAGCACTTTTAGCTGATAATCCGCTTGCTGACCCGTAATCAGCAAACATTCCATCACCTCAGACAAACCACTGACCACGGATTCAAAATTCGCAAACCGTTCGGGCGTGTGTTTATCCATCGAAATATGGATGAGCACGGTCAAGCTTAAACCGAGCTTGCTAGCATCTACCAAGGCTCGATAACAACGAATAAACCCGGCATCTTCCAAGGCACGAACCCGGCGCAAACAAGGCGAAGAAGACAAGCCAATGCGCTCAGCCAACGCTTGATTACTGATTCGCCCTTCCTCTTGCAATACCTGCAAAATCGCTTTGTCGTAACGATCTAACTTCATACAGCCCTCTTTTTTCGCATACTTATGCTCAACACCATACATGATGCGCAATAAAATTGCTAAAATAATCGATAACAAAGCTAAATACGCAAAGTAATTCTCGCCAACACACTATATCCTACCAGTGTTTGTCACAATCAACTTGTCACATCCAACACCGTCGCGCTTACACTTACAAAGTGCAACCTGAGTCTGGCAATAAACGGAATCAGGGATAAGCAATAGAGACCCATAAATGCCAGCCTCAAAAGGGCTGGCCGGTATGTGCACAGTAATTAAAACATTAGGGAAACAATGATGAATACCTTTGATCACACAAAATATCGCGCCGCAGAAAAAATTGAACTACCTCGCCGACAATGGCCAAACCGAGTCATCAAACATGCCCCACGTTGGGCCAGTGTCGATTTACGCGATGGCAATCAAGCGCTGCTCGAGCCCATGAGCGTAGCGCAAAAAAAACGCTTGTGGAATCTTCTGATCAACATGGGTTTTAAAGAAATTGAAGTAGGCTTTCCAGCAGCCAGTCAAGCCGATTATGCCTTTGTGCGCTGGCTTATCGAAGCCCAACAAATCCCGCAGGATGTGCAGATACAAGTCTTGGTTCAAGCGCGAGAAGAACTCATCAAAAAAACATTTAGTGCATTAGAAGGTGCCCCCCGCGCCATTGTTCACGTTTATAATTCAACCTCTACAGTGCAACGTGAGCGCGTATTTCATATGTCTAAAAAAGACATTACCGCCATCGCTACACGTGGCGCAAAACTTGTTCAGCAAGAGGCAGAAAAATACCCAGAAACCGCATGGCGCTTTCAATATTCACCGGAAAGCTTTAGCGCCACTGAAATAGAATATGTCATCGAAATATGTGAAGCGGTACTCGATAGTTGGCAACCCACACCGGAGAATCCCTGCATCATCAATTTGCCGTCTACGGTTGAAGTCAACACACCTAATGTTTTTGCCGACCAAATCGAATATTTTGCCACGCATATCAGCCGCCGCGATAGCATTATACTTTCAGTCCACACACATAATGACCGGGGCTGCGCCGTGGCGTCTGCGGAGCTTGCGCTACTCGCCGGAGCAGACCGCGTTGAAGGCACCTTACTCGGCAATGGCGAACGCACCGGGAATGTGGATATCACCACCCTGGCCATGAATCTTTACAGTCAAGGCATTGATCCAGAATTAGACTTGTCTAATCCCGCTGAAATAATCCAAGTCACGACTGAAACCACCCAACTGCCGGTGCATCCGCGGCACCCCTGGCTCGGTGAATTGGTTTACACAGCGTTCTCGGGCAGCCATCAAGATGCCATTCGTAAATCCCTGCAGCAACAGCAAGAAAACGAACCCTGGCAAGTCGCTTATTTACCGATTGATCCCAGAGACCTTGGGCGCAACTATCAAGCCGTCATACGGGTCAATAGTCAATCAGGCAAAGGCGGTATTGCATTCGTGCTTGAGCGCGACTTTGGTTTAATCTTACCGCGCTGGATGCAAACCGAACTCGCCACTCACGTGCAACAAGTAAGCGACCAACAAACTGGGGAAATCAACAGCCAGGCTATTTATGATTTATTTCTCAAACACTTTGTATGCGACAAATCACCTGCGGCACTGGTGGCGCATAAACTCCATCACCGCAGTAACCACAGCGACTCAATTGAAGTGCAAATGACAAATGCTAATCAATTGATCCAGCTAAGCGGCAACGGCCAAGGTGCACTCTCTGCGTTTGTCAATGCGTTAATAAAAGAGACCGGCCAACAAATCAGGGTCATCGATTATAGTGAACACGCGCTTGAAGAAGGCACCAATGCTGCCGCCGCCGCTTACGTATTATTGGATATTGATGGACAAACGATAGCCGGTGCTGCAATCGATAATGACACGGTGAGTGCCTCATTAAAGGCTGTCATATCAGGCATTAATCAAACTGCGATTAAAGCTCTGCAACGGGTAAGTTGAGTTTTGCAGGGTAACCAGCGGGAGAGATAATAAGCATCAATTATTATGGCGTCTGTTTCATTTATTTGTCAGATCGTTATAATTATTTTTTACTGACCCCTTTATATAAAATTTCATCGTGGATATCCTAGCCGTTTTATATCTCGTTGGCGCAGTGCAGGCGTTGCTCTTGGCGGTGACACTGGTCAGTCTGCCCCGCGCCAATCGTCGCGCCAACATCTGCTTGGGGCTTTTTCTCGCTGTCTTTGCAGTTGATTTATTAGACTATTTTTTGCTGCAAAGCGAGTTGTATCGTGACTATCCGCAGCTGATTTCGGTGGTCGTGCCGTTTACGTTTGGCTATGGGCCATTATTGTATTTTTATGTACGTTTCTTGACCGATGAGGGCTTTCGCCTACAGGGTAAACACGGGTTACACTTACTGCCGGTTTTATTTGCGAGCATTGCCTTGCTGCCTTTTTACATGCTGAGCAATGCGCAAAAGTCGGGCATTATCGATCAACCTGTGCAATTGGCAAAGGCGCTGATGGTATCCCCCTTTCCGTTTGAGCTATTTGGCATCCTGCTGATGCTGAGTCAAATTGCGAGTGTCGCGCTACCATTTGCTTATGCCGTGTTCATCTATAAAAGACTCAAGAAACATCGGCGTAATATCAGACAGGCCTTTTCCAATGAGGAGCAGGTTAACTTGGCTTGGTTAAACCATCTGTTGTTTATCGCCATTGGTTTGAGTCTGGTCTATCTATTGACCACCGTGTTACAAGGCATGGATGCGATGACAATAGAAACAGATGAAATGACGGTGATGGTAGCGCAACAAATCCCTATGCTCATGCCGATTGCGATGTCTTTAACGGCTTTATATCTTGGTGTCATGGCCTTAAGGCAACCCGCGATTGTGCATACTTTGCGTGCGAGTCATACCGCCGCAACGACCCAGAAACGCTCACCCGATAGTCCTCAAATGAGGGTAAAAAGCAAATATCAAAAGTCGGCGTTGACACTGGAACAGGCGATGACTATCCAACAGCGATTGCTGCTGACAATGAACACAGAAAAGACTTATACCAATAGCAATTTGACGCTGCCCATCTTGGCGCAATGCTTGGATGTGCCGACGCATCAACTCTCACAGGTGTTAAACGAGACCTTGCAGAGCAACTTTTTTGATTTCATCAATCACTATCGCATCGAACAAGCAAAACACTTGCTCGCCGATCCCAATGAAAAGAACAGCCCGATCCTCGCCATCGCCATGGAGGTGGGTTATAAGTCCAAATCTGCGTTTTATCGAGTATTCAAACATGCCACCGGTCTAACACCTTCTGCTTATCGTGAGCAAAAGCGACGTTCAGCCTAGAAACATCAGTGAAGTCCCACGGATTTATAAGGTACACCTAAGATCGCGGTTAAAGCCGCGAACTCTGTTAATATCGGGTGCCAGCCTATCGGGAAACACCCAAAATCCTTTCACATCAAGCACTAAGCTCGGCTACACTGTTTCTATCGAAAACTGGAAACAAGGACAGGAAATGCATAGGCCGGTCGAGTTGCGGGAACCGCTGTTACGTGTTGAAGGTCTGGTGAAACGATTCATCGATGGTCATAAAACCATTACCGCGGTCGATGGTGTTAATTTCCATATCAATGCGGGCGAAGTATATGCGTTTCTCGGCCCCAATGGCGCGGGCAAGACCACCACCATTAAGATGATTGCGGGCCTGGTCACGCCAGACCAGGGCGTCGTATCCGTCGCGGGTCTGAGTCCACATGGCACCTATGATGCGCTGGCCAAACTGGGCGCGGTATTGGAAGGTAATCGCAATCTGTATTGGCGACTTAGTCCCAAAGAAAATCTCGAATATTTTGCTGCGATCCGCGGCGTCAAACGCAAAGATGCACGCCGGCGCGCGATCCAATTACTCAAGCGGTTTGACCTTGTGCACAAACAAGATACCCATGTGCAAGCCCTATCGCGTGGTATGCAACAAAAGGTTGCGATCGCCGTTTGCCTGATGCATCAGCCCAGCGTGTTATTGCTGGATGAGCCAACCCTTGGGCTGGATGTAGAATCGGCGCAGGTGATCACAACTATCATTCGCGACTTTGCCAATAATGGTCACGCGGTGTTACTCACCACGCATCAACTGGATGTGGCCGAGCAAATCTCCCACCGCGTGGCCATCATCAAGCAGGGCAAACTGATTCGTGAGGGTGATACCGCCGCGTTGATTTGTGGCCTAAGCACAGACATCTATCAGATCCACCTGGCCGCTCCGTTATCCAATGACCGGGCCTTGCCCGCTGGCGTGGAAACCGACGGTGATAAGTTGCTCGTACACGGTGACATTGCACACGTCTACCGAGTTCTGGATGTGATCCGGCCACACCCGTTTATCAGCATATACAAGGCGGACGCCAATCTTACCGATGTTTTTCTGAAAATCATAAAAGAGGTGTCCGATGATAAATCAGCTTAATGCAGAACTAAAACGCCTGTGGAAAGAGTTTCTGCGTTATCCCAGCGAAGCGATCGTTAGTTTGCTGATGTTGGTGGCGGTATTCTATGGTCTGTTTCTCGGTACCCAATACATGGCTGGATCGGAGTTTCAATTTGGCCAACGCCTGGATCAGGTCATTATTGGCTACGTGGTCTGGACTTTTGCGATTTATGGTCTGAGCAGTGTTGCTCAGGAAATGCAGCGCGAGGCCCAAGTCGGCGCACTGGAACAGGTATTTTTATCGTCTTATGGTCCGATTCGCATCTTCGTGGTGAGGGCTATTGCAGATTTGTTATTAAACCTGATATTAACCGCCATGGTGTTATTTTTAATCATGGCCATCACCGGGCGGTGGTTGACTTTTTCCGCCGAGATTATCCTGCCCCTGGCATTCATCTTTTGCGGCGTATTTGCTATCGCGTTCATCATGGGCAGCATCGCACTCGCCACCAAGCAAGTCACACAAATACTTGGCTTGGCACAATTTGTCTTGTTGTTTTTGGTGATGACACCTTTTGAAAGCTGGGAGGGTGGCTTGGCCTACATCGGGCATATCGTACCGCTCTCTCCGAGCTTGACCTTGTTGCGCGACATCATGACCCGGGATATTGATCCTAGCCTGGCTCAATGGATTATCGCGATTACAAACAGTCTTGTTTATTGTGGCATGGGTCTGTTGTTATTCCATCTCAATTCCAAATGGGTGAAACGTAAAGGTATATTGGGCTGGTACTAGAGGATTATGGCTAGTAACCCGAATCCTCCCTGGGGTTAGAGCACGCTCAACCAGTGGCTTGTTATGGGCTGCCTTTGTATTAGGACTGGTCAATACCTTCATCCGTCCTGTGTTATGGCTGCTCACCTTTCCATTGACCCTGCTTACCTTTGGGCTGTTTGCACTGGTAATTAACGCCTTCACGCTTTGGGTTAGCGCTAAAAATGACATGCTTATCAGTTGCTTATTCTATAAATGCGGGCGGTCAACTGCGGAGTCTAGGTTTAAGCAAATCGATTAGCCATGCTTGCTTCACCGTTTTTGGTTCAGCCGGTAATCGGGAAATGACGGATAATGAACCTTGGTACAGTGATCCTAGAATCCGTGTATTAGGGGCCTGTTGACGTCAGGTATAATATCGGAAAGGACAACGTAAACAAGGTATATTTTCCTTCTTTAGATTGACATTCAATTTGTCCGCCTAACAGCTCCATGACCCGACGACAAAAACCAAGGCCAAGCCCCATTGCTGTCGATTGATGGCTTACGAAGTCATCAAAAATGTACGGCAAGTCACGGGCTGAAATCCCACAACCCGTATCCCGAAAATACAGTCGGTTAAAAGCATGATCAGATTCTAGGCGAATTGCAATATGTGCCTCTTTTTTTTCTGCTATTGCCTGTAGCGCATTTCTTAGTAAGTTGAATATGACATAAGTGATTAACACCTTACAACCAAAGAATCGAAAATCCTGTAGCGCATGCCATTTCACTTTATCTCTATCGTAGCCGCAAAAGGCATATTGCAGTAATGCATGATCAGTACAATCCTTCATAGAGTAAATCTCAAACTCGGCAAAATTTGTAAAGTCATCACGAGTATTAATAGAAAGTATATCTGTGGTTTGGCGAATATATTTTATTTTTCTCTCGATTTTATCCGTACCATTCAATACTGTAAGCAAAAGCTGGTAGTCCGGAGAGTCGTTCGACACAGGATAATTACAACTACGATTAACGCCCCAGGCCGACATTTTCCGGTTTATTTCAGCACTATCCCATTGGATATCACGCAACGAAGTATCTACAAGATGGGTGATGTGAGCATTGAGTATACCTAGTACATTGCGTAGCTGAACATTAGTCGT
>CAZWUO010000201.1:0-6867 GCA_964636675.1 uncultured Ectothiorhodospiraceae bacterium | reverse complement strand
TGAAAGGAATATGACGTACACTAAAAACCTAAATCTATAACGCCACGGGTATAGATGTTAATCTGCTCAATATGTTACGATTTTTTGTGACTGGCGTGCTTCACAGAAACTTCGGGGCGGACTTTAACGATACGATGCGCTGATTTCTCTGATATACATCATCCCTAAAATGAACGGTGCCATCTTCTTCCACCCATGTTGTCCAATACAGCAAATATATCGGCACTGATTTTTTCAAGTCAATACGCAAGGTTTCGTAGGTATTAATCATTTTGCGTACAGCGCTAGCCTGCCATCCATTTTCTTTTCCCAGCAAATGGGTCGCCAAAGAAACCGGACGTGAAACCCGAATACAGCCCGAGCTAAAAGTACGCACACTGCGTTTAAACAAATGTTTTGAAGGTGTGTCATGCAAATATACGCTAAAGCTATTGGGAAACATAAACTTGACTCGCCCAAGACTGTTAAAATCGCCAGGCTTTTGTTGTAATCGATACGGGAAGCGGTCTAAGGAGATATTCGCCCAATCAATTTCGCGCATATCAATTTCTTTGGCGCCGAGCTTCCAGCTCTCAAAGACACCTATATTTTTCGACTTTAAAAAATTTTCATCTGCAACTTGCCGGGGCAATAAATCCTCTTTGGCGATGCGCGTGGGAATATTCCATCTTGGGTTAAATTCCAAGTAGCGAATCCGGTCTTTAAAAGCCGGTGTTGAACGATAAAGCTTACCAATAATAACCGGCATATTCAGGGTTGTTTTACCCTCTTCCACTAAATACAAACGATAACCCGCCATGTTAACCATGACATACCGTTGCCCGAGCTTGCGCGGCAACCAACGCCAGCGTTCCATGCTATAACGAATCTGATTCATGCGTTCATTAACGGATACATTTAATGCCTTCCGGGTTTTTGCACCGACGATTCCATCGGCTCCCAAACCATGGGTCGTTTGATACTGAATAACAATTCGCTCCAACTCTCGATCATAAAGATATTCATCCACCGGCAACTCGTCTAACATATAACCTTCTTGCAGCAAACGTTGACGCAGCAAAGATACTTGATAATCCCACGAACCCAAGCGCAATGTTCGTCCACGCGGGATTTTAATCCACCGACCATTGGACGCGTAAAACTCGTAGAGCTTCAACGCCATTTTAAGACGATGGTAGCCCGGATGAGGCGGTGGCAAGTCATCGAGTTGTAAATAAATATTTTCAGCGGATAAGGCTTTTTTCAATAACCGTATCGGCTTGACTTTTGGTCCCCGTAAATACCAGTCATTATCCACCACTCTTGGGTACTGATATCCCGCGCCCACCTCAACACTGTAGCGAAAAAAAGCATCCGTAAGCAATAATTCCAGGCGGGCTTTACTGCGTATGCGCTTGGCCGTCCACAAAGCCTGAATGGCTTTAACATGATACTCGTCTGAATTTAAACCTTCATTCGCCGCATGCTGTAAGGTATCTAACCAGCGTGCAGCCCGTTCTGTAGGACTGGTATCTTCCAACCAAACCGCTTGAAAATCATTGTCTGCATAAAATACTCGCAAACGCTGCCAATCCAAGTCCCCCGCCCAATGCGGATAAACATCCAGCACTAAATGGTTTTGCAGTTCATAAACCATAGGTAGCAGCTCGGCCAAGAGTGGCTCCTCTGGAACATCTTCAGGAGGGGTGATTTTCGAGATACGGATATTTTTTTGCGCCGCTTTTACTGGCTCAGATTTGTCACCGAAAGAAATAGACTCTGCGTCACGAGAGACATGCCCTGCAGCTTGTGCATTGTTTGATAGATTCTCTTCATTAGCATGAGCAATTAACGAGCAACATAATATCGCCGCCAATAAACCATAGCCAATCGTTATTCTTGTTAGGCTCGAATAAGCCAATAGATACTCACTATAAAACGATCTCTGTAGCAATTTTTAAAACTATCCACTAAGCAACAAAAACTCTCGCTTAGACCCGTCACTATTTCGACCATAAACCGCTAAACGTTTAGGAAATAGAGGCTTTTTCACCCAGTTAAAACCAACAAAATATTAAAACCACACTTTTTAACCAAGCACAATACATAATGGCTTATGCTAGAATGACCGCGCTTGAAAAACGTAACCTATGGCGTTCATCGCAAACCATGCAAAACCTTCTGCGTTTGACTCTTATTCAAGCGGAATGATCAAACTTTCAGAGCTAGAAATACACTTTTTTAAAGAATGACTTATTTATTGGAGACTACTGGAATAAGCAATGCACTATTTAAAGAATAAATGACATTGATAGAGAGTAATACGGAGTAATAATGCAAGATATTGTAAGTTTATTTATGGCTATTTCTTTTCTTATTGTCGGTATCGCATGCCTGCATCGAACCAAGGCCATCCAGGCCTGGATATTTGAATTCTCCCAACGAGCACCGGCGGCGGAAGCATGGAAGGGCTTATTTATGTGGATACAAACACCGAAATTCGTAATTGTCACGAGAATACTCGGAATATTCGCGATGCTTAACTTTTTTTTACAAGTCTACATTATTATGTTTGTGGATATACCCGTAGCCCCCGCTCAAGCTTGGTAACACACACAGCAAAGCGATCAGGCAATAAAACAAGTCCGTAAAACAAGGCCTGGTGCTAAAACCGTCAGACCTTGGATTAGCGAATATTCGCAGCATGCACACGCACTGCATTTCGTCCCGCGTTCTTTGCCAAATATAAGGCCTCATCTGCGCGATTAAATAACTCCGCAGACGATTCCTTACGCAATAACTCAGCAACGCCCACACTTAAGGTGACGCTGATTATCTTATCCTGATAGGCGTGGTCTATCTGGCTTGCCAATACTCGAATACGCTCCGCCAGCAAATTCGCACCTTGCAAATGCGTATTGCTTAGCAATACCACAAACTCTTCGCCACCATAACGAAATACCACATCACTTGAACGCACGCTATCCACGATCATATCTGCAATATTTTTTAAAATAATATCTCCAGCAACATGACCATAACCATCATTTACCGATTTAAAATAATCGATGTCAATGCATAACAACGTAAAAGGGGAACCATAACGATGTGCAACATTCACTTCTCGGCTCAGCGCATTATCAAAAGTGACCCGATTATTAACCCCGGTCAACGCGTCTTTAGATGCCGCATCCAGCGCCTCACGAAATAACAAAGCATTGCGCAGAGGATAAACCAACTGAGTTAACAAATACTCAATCATCTCCATGTCAGTTGCGCTAAAAGGATGGTCGCGTAAAAAGCTAATCACCCCTATCTGCTCACCTTCGCCAACGACAAGCTTGTAATTACAGCGGTTAAGGCCTCCACGACCTATTGAGATAACATCCTCGAGCACTTCATTCGTATAAATCACTTGCTTGTGCTGTACCAAGGTATCCAACTCTTGTGAAAAATACATCAACAACTGGCGCATCTCTAAGGTCGTTTGCAAGCGCGCGGTTAACTCCGCCGCCTTCGATACGGCGGCCTTTTTTACCGAGGGTAAAAAGGAGGTGCTATCAATCAATCGAGGATGATCAAATTCTTCATGTTTTTCCAACACGTTAACTAATTGCATGCCCATGCTCCAAAATAAATATCAAAGGTTATATTGCATAGAGCCAAACACGTGCCATGTTAAAAAAGAAATTAAAAATTTAAAACTAAAAGGCTGATTCTAGGCCATATAAATATAAAAAATAGAATACACCCAAATTTCCTGCAGAAACATCGATGGCAAATTTTTTCCTCAACGGAGGTCAAATCTAACCCTCACAAAAAGAGTACATTTAAGTTTTGAAGATGAAATATCTTAGCAATAACGCGGATTTTCGAAAATACCATAACGCATTTATGTGAAATATTTTTCTTTTCCGCAAACATTCTATAGATGTTTACCTTCCATGCAAAAAATGTTCTTTTAGTCGACAAGCGGCTTGAGAGATTAATAAATTTTTTCTTTTTGTGCGGGCGTTAGCGGGTCAACAAAATTGATTCACCGGGAAAATTCCTGAGGCCTCATATTTTTTCCTTACTTTCTTTAACTTGATGCATTACTGGATATTATACCAGTATTAACCCAGTGCAAGCCTGTTAATGCAGATATAATAAGCAGAAATAGGTGGAAGGTGCCGCCTATCCCGAAATAGCAATTTTCGGTGCATAGTTAATACATTGTTATATCGGTAAATATTCACATTACCAAAAAATAAACAGCGAGATAGGCTGCAAGAAAATAGGTGGAAGGTGTTACCTATTTTTGAGTATCAAACATGAAAAAACGGAAGATCTTTGTTTTAATAGATTTTTTTAGGTGTCAAATATTTGATAGTGAAAAATAGGCTGCAAGGGGATAGTATGCACCTTCGTTAGAATAAAACTGTTATACGCTAAATGAGTATTAATATAGTGACAATGAGTCGTACAAAAGAAGAACAAAAAAGAGCGAATGATATATTCGATACCTTAAGAGATGAACTCTTAAAGAGAGAACTATCCAATACTGAAAATTATGATAAAGCAATTCTTACATTATCTGCGGCAGCTCTTGGACTATCCCTTTCAGCGATAAGATTTATTGTCCCTTTAGAAACAGCTGAGTATATTTGGCTAATTAAGTCTGGATGGATATTGCTTGTAGTAAGTATCATTACTTCATTGTTAGCCTATTTGATGAGTAATAAGGCAATAACTGAACAAATGAGAAATGCTGAAAATTACTATACAAAAGGGATAGCAGAGGCTTTTAATAAGCCAAATATTTTTATCAAATATAACACCGTATTAAACTATGTCACTGGGGCTGCGTTTATTGTAGCAATTTTATCTATAGTAATATTTGTAACAGTTAATATACATCAAGGAGAGTCAGAAATGATCAAGAATAGTAATAGCAATAAAACTACAACTGTCTTTGTGAAAGATAGCGCTTCAGTGCCAACAATGCAGCAAGTTCAAACTGAGACAGGAGCGGAAAAGAAAAGTGCAACCATTCCAACTATGCAGCAAGTTCCAGGAACTTCCCCAACTACTCAGAGCGAAGGGAGTGGGTCTTCCGGTTCGTCCAGCTCGACTTCATCAAGCTCTAATAGTAACTCCAGCAAGTAAGCGGGTAAAGCGGACCGGCCTACTGCGGCATTTTTTTAGGGTGGTGCAAAATGAAAGTTTATCGTACTTGGAAAACTCAGTGTTGGCCATCCGCTTACCCGCAACGTTAGGCCCGTCCGTAGAAACAACCAGGGGAATAAATGGAAAGTTTATTATCAATAGCTGGATCGGTTGCTTCTATTGGAGCGGCTATTTGGGCATTCATAGAAGCTGGTAAGGCTGCTGACTCTGCGACTAAAGCAGAATCAGTTAGAAATGAAATGATTGATCGAAGAAAGTTGGTTGAGGTATCAAAAGTTCACGCTCAAACCGACAGAATTTTAACTGTGGTTTCAAAAATCGGTCCTTCATGCAACCCAAAGACATTGAAGGGCGTCGATTGTGCAGGCATAGCAAAAGAAGTCGAAGAATACTCAAGGTACCTCAATGGGCAAAGTTCACATTTCTCAGAATTTTTTGTAAATAAAGCAAAATCGCTATGTGAGGATCTCAATAAGGATATTGAAGAGTTGTCAGAGGCTAGTAGCCCCGATGACAAAAAACAGATTGGGAAAAGAATTTATTACAAGATAAATAGCTTTATGCCATTTGTTAAAGAACTTGCAGACGAAAAACAAGAGCGTACTGTTGCTGCCTAATAGCATTGGAAAAATATTATGAAAATTACAGATGGTGAAAAATTAGTACTGCTGATGTTAAGCGAACTCTATGAAGAGCTTGAAGTGAATGGTGAAATTGAGCCTGAGTTCATTCGGTCGGCAATTTTTAGTAATAATCTCTGGGCTATACCTTGGAAATATTCTGGAATCCCATTTGAAGATCAAGAAGACCCAGAAATTGTTAGAGAGGTAATGGATATTCTAGATATGTGGAGCTTTATTGAGCATAGCTACGGACAGTTATCTGATGAAGACAAGCTGCTCTTGGAAAAAGAAGCAGAACCGTTTGGTAAAGATCCTAAGTTTCCGGGCTTTGACGGAAACAATGAAACATCCTATATGGGTACTGCCTCATTTATCGTAAATGATCTTGAAAGGTTCGAGGAGTTTAAGGGAAGAAACTTTAACTCACATTGCCCTTCTATCGATGGGCACAGAAGAATGCTATCGGTGTTTGAAAAAATCAGGGAGAATCTTAATTTCGGGCCAATGTCAGCAGAAGATCTAGCTGCCATACTTAAAGAAAAGATTCACCCAAGTAGGAGATAACAGGCCTAACACATATGAGCCGTAGCGCTGTCAATAGGCAATAACTATTCTTTCCGGTTCGTTGAAGAACCAAACTAAAATCAACTAAATAGAACCAACAAGAACCAAAATAATCAATGGGGTCAGCCATCAATACCGCTACCTCAGCTCTGCCAAATCTTTTGGCAAGCCACGATCCTTGGCTCCATAAGTAAAGGATACGCCTTCATTCTTCGTTTAATAGCGCGTGGTTGAGGCTTTCGTTTTCGATGCCCTATCTTCGTTGTTGCAATCGCTTTGAGTATCGATGTGCAAAATATTTTTGAGCGTCCCTTCGCTGATCTCATGGCGACACTGAGTAGCTGTGCGGCGGCCTTAAAACTCAATGAACGTGGAGAAACCAATGGGGTCAGACTCGATTGATTTTTGATTTTCGATAACTTTCAGACTTCCGATCCCCTCCCCGCGCTTTCGGTGCTGCTTGGCGGGCAGTTAATTTTTCAATCTTTGCTTTAAATCGATCACTCCCCAGCACCCACGATTTATTCGTCGC
>CAZWUO010000200.1:0-6961 GCA_964636675.1 uncultured Ectothiorhodospiraceae bacterium | reverse complement strand
GCTTTAAATATTTCAACGGATGATATTGCTCGCGCATTATCCTGTTTTTCGCCAGTGAAAGGTCGGTTGAGCAATTTGAGCGCAATTAACGATGCTTGCTTGATAGATGATAGCTATAACGCAAATCCTACATCTACGTGCGCTGCCATTGACGTATTGGCGAGTTATCCAGAAAAGCGGATACTCGTCCTTGGTGATATGCAAGAAATAGGAGCATCCGCATCTGAGGCGCATAAAAAAGTAGGTCGTTATGCGAAAGATAATGGTATCGATGCACTTTACTCCGTCGGCGAATATGCGGTTGCGACGATTGAAGGTTTTGGTATTGAGGGTTTATATTTTGAAAACCAAAATGAATTACTGCAGGCATTGCTAGAAAAAATGTCAGCGGATGTTACTGTTTTAGTCAAAGGATCTCGTGGATCAAAAATGGAAATAATTGTGCAGGGTTTGGAAGTCAAAGGCTTGGCGTCTAGTGAACATTAAAAATCGCGTCATTATAAGAGGTGTTTGCTAAGTGCTAGTGTATCTAACCGAGTATTTGACGCAAATTCACAGTGGGTTTGGGGTGTTTCAGTATCTGACCTTACGCGTGATTTTTGGTGTTTTAACCGCGTTGTCGATCGCTTTTTTAGTGGGACCAATGATGATAAGGCGCTTGAAAATTACCCAAGGTGTGGGTCAGCCTATTCGGAATGATGGGCCGATATCTCATCTTGGAAAGGTGGGCACACCGACCATGGGCGGCTTGCTGATTCTTGTCGCGATGATAATAAGCACCCTGTTGTGGGCGGACTTGAATAATCGATACGTATGGATCGTTCTCTTGGTTACGATAGCATTCGGGATTATTGGTTATATCGACGATTATAAGAAACTGATTTTGCGAGACCCCAAGGGTTTGTCGTCGAGAAAGAAATTTACTTACCAAAGTATCGTCGGATTTATTGCGGCAGTTGTGTTGTATCTTTCAGCACAGTCTGCAGTTGAAACTCAGTTGATTGTTCCTTTTTTTAAAGATGTCGCTATCGATATGGGTTTGGTGTTTATTCTACTCACCTATTGTGTGATTGTTGGTTCAAGTAATGCGGTTAATTTTACCGATGGTTTGGACGGTTTAGCCATCATGCCGACCATTTTGGTGGGCGGTGCTTTAGGTTTATTCGCGTATACCACCGGGCATTCCAAGTTTGCAGAATATTTAACGATTCCTTATGTAGCGGGAGTGGGCGAAGTTGCGGTTTTTTGTGGTGCTATTGTCGGAGCGGGGTTGGGTTTTTTATGGTTTAACGCCTACCCAGCTCAAGTATTCATGGGTGATATCGGTGCGCTTGCATTAGGAGCCGCCTTGGGTGTTGTCGCGGTTGTTGTGCGCCAGGAAATTGTATTGTTTATTATGGGTGGTGTATTTGTGGTTGAGACTCTTTCCGTGATTATTCAAGTCATCTCGTACAAATTAACCGGGAAACGGGTTTTTAGGATGGCGCCGTTGCATCATCACTATGAATTAAAAGGATGGCCTGAGCCGAGAATTATTGTGCGGTTTTGGATTATTACCTTGATTTTAGTTTTGTTTGGGTTAGCAACGTTGAAAATTAGATAGCCGAGTGATAGTGAAGAAAAAAAAATGGCAGTTGTAGCGTTGAATCAGCAATTAGTGGAAAAGATAGCGGTGCTTGGTCTCGGGTTAACCGGTCTATCTGTCGTGCGCTTTTTGATCAAACAAAATTTTAACGTGGTTGTTTTTGATTCACGTGAAGCGCCTCCTGCTATGGATATTTTATTCGCTGAGTTTCCAACAGTGCCACTGATACGGTCAGATTTTTCTAGCCCGTTAACCGATGAATATTCGCAGTTAGTTATAAGCCCCGGTTTGTCGCCTGAGTTAGCAATGATTAGCGATGCGCTTGCGCGTGATATAGATGTTATTGGTGATATTGAGTTGTTTGCGCGTTACATCAAGGCGCCGATTGTAGCGATTACAGGATCAAACGGAAAAAGCACGGTCACCAGTATGGTGTATTCGATGGCGAAAAAAGCAGGTCTAAGCGCTGCGATTGGTGGGAATATTGGAACGCCAGTCCTCGATTTATTGGATCAGCAGCAGCAGTATGATGTGTTTGTTTTGGAGTTATCAAGTTTTCAATTGGAATTAGTTTCCAGTTTGCGGCCTAGGGTTGGCGTTGTGTTAAATATTTCAGCAGATCACATGGATCGATATCCTTCGTTGGCTGCATACGCGAGCACCAAGGCTAAGCTCTATCAAAGCTCGCAAACATGTGTGATTAATAAAGACGATAGCTGGGTGATAGAAATGGCTGGCGATTGTCAGTCAAGCATATTTTTCAGCGAGAGCGAGCCGGAAAATCAAGCTTACGGTATTCGTAACATTGATGGTATTGATTGGCTAGCAAAAGGCCAAAAAAATCTGATCTCGAGTGATGAATTGTGCATTGTTGGGACGCACAATTTGACGAATGCGCTGGCTGCGTTGGCGCTTGCTGATGTGCTAGGCCTGCCACTTGAGGCGGCCTTGGACGCATTGCGCGAGTTCCAGGGTTTAGCCCATCGATCTGAGTTTGTGATCGAAAAATGCGGCGTGAAATGGTTTAACGATTCAAAAGGTACAAACGTAGGAGCGACGATTGCGGCACTTAATGGATTGCCGGGAAGCATCGTTTTGATCGCGGGAGGCGTATCCAAGGGAGCTGATTTTTCATCATTACGGGATGTCGTAAAAGAAAAAGTGAAGGCCGTTGTTCTGATCGGAGAAGATGCACCCAAAATCGCCCGCGTAATGCGTGGGGTCGTACCCTTGTTTATCGAAAAAAATATGGCGGCGGCGGTTAATCGAGCCAATGGTATCGCAGCTGAAGGTGATAGTGTTTTATTGTCACCTGCTTGTGCCAGTTTTGATATGTATGACAATTATCAGCACCGCGGAAATGTTTTCAAAACGGAAGTTCGGGCTATGGTAACGGTGAAATGAATAAAAACAGCGTAATGCCAAAATTTATGAATTTTGCGAGCGATGGCCTTAGTCGAGATAAAACTTCACCCGCTGTGGATGTATGGTTTTTAGGTTCAGTGCTGATCATTATCGTTATGGGTTTAATTATGGTGGCATCGGCTTCTATTTCCGCAGCGGACAGAATATACGGTGAACCCTTTTATTTTCTCAGTCGACAAGGGTTTTCTTTGGCCATAGGTTTAGGCATAGCAAGCTTGGTTTGGCGAATACCACTCGCTGTATGGAGCTTCGTTGGCCCAATGTTGATGTTGCTTGGAATATTAATGCTGATGTTACTCTTGATTCCTGGGTTTGGGCACACGGTTAATGGCAGTACTCGTTGGTTTTCCTTCGGGGGAATGAGTGTCCAGGTTTCGGAGTTTGTGAAACTAGGCATTATTATCTATTTAGCAAGTTATATTGCGCGGCGTGCCGAGCTCATTCAAAAAAGCTTTAGAGGTTTTTTTATGCCCATGCTTCTTATTGGGCTAATAGCCGCGTTATTGCTCGCACAACCGGATTTTGGTGCGGCCGTCGTTATCGGAATGACTGCTTTGTGTATGTTGTTATTGGCGGGCGTCAAGTTAAGGCATTTTATATTGCTGTCTGCAATGATTGTATCCTCTTTTGTCGTATTGGCGGTGACTACGCCTTATCGTATGCAACGCTTAACCAGTTTTTTAGACCCATGGGCCGATCCATTTAATTCTGGGTTTCAGCTTAGCCAAGCGCTGATTGCTTTTGGGCGCGGCGAGTGGCTAGGTGTAGGCTTGGGTAGTAGCGTACAAAAATTGTTTTATTTACCGGAAGCACATACCGATTTTCTGTTTGCCGTGTTAGCCGAAGAATTAGGTTTTATTGCCGTTGTGAGTGTCATTCTATTGTTTGCATTGCTCGCTTGGCGTGCATTTGCAATCGGCAGAATCGCACAGCAAAAAGAAAAACTATTTGGTGCATTCATCGCTTACGGTATTGGGTTTTGGTTGGTACTCCAAGCCTATATAAATGTAGGTGTGAATATGGGTGTCTTACCAACTAAAGGTCTTACTTTGCCGTTAATGAGTTACGGTGGAAATAGTATTGTGGTGTCTTGCATCGCTATTGCGTTGATTTTGCGTGTTGATGTTGAAAACCGTCATGTCCCGCAAAAATTGGCTAAAGGGGCAAGACGTTAATGGTGATGCGCATTGTTATTATGGCAGGTGGCACGGGTGGGCATGTTTTTCCTGCGCTGGCCGTTGCCAATGAATTGCGCCGCCGCGATGTCGTCGTCAGTTGGATTGGTACTAAGCGAGGTTTAGAATCCGACGTTATTCCGCAAGCAGATATTCCGATTGATTGGGTGAGTATTTCAGGCTTGCGTGGCAATGGATTATTAGGATGGTTATTGGCTCCTTATCGATTACTGGTGGCGGTTTACCAAGTAGTTTGTGTGTTCAAACAGCGCAAGCCCCATGTGGTACTCGGGATGGGAGGTTTTGTTTCTGGCCCTGGTGGACTTGCCGCACGATTGACCCGCACGCCTCTTGTGATTCATGAGCAAAACTCAATTCCAGGTTTAACCAATCGTTTACTGAGTAAAATTGCGCAAAAGGTGTTGGTCGCATTTCCCACTGCATTTAATGACAAAGTAAAAGCAATCAATACCGGAAATCCTTTACGCGCAGATTTTTCATTGTTTGCCGAGCCAGAGCAGCGCCTCAAAGCGCATCCCGAGTCGGTGCATTTGCTGGTCATTGGAGGAAGTCTAGGGGCGTCTGTGTTAAACGACATAGTGCCTGGAGTTTTGGCGCAGTTTGGGATTAACAATCGTCCACAGATATGGCATCAAACGGGGAAAAAACATTTAGATCATACGCAGAGCAATTATCACAATGCGCAGGTTGATGCACGTATCGAAGCATTTATCGAGAATATGTCCGCGGCCTACGGATGGGCTGATATCGTATTGTGTCGCGCTGGAGCATTAACCATTTCAGAACTTGCGGCGGTGGGTGTTGCCTCCATATTAGTTCCTTATCCATTTGCCGTAGATGATCATCAAACAAAAAATGCGCAGTATTTAGTTGAGTCTGGGGCCGCTGAATTAATTCAGCAGACCGATTTGACCCAAGAAAAATTGTTTGCAGTATTAGACTCGCTGTGTGGGCAGAAAGATAAGCTATTGTATATGGCGCAACAGGCAAAAAAACTGGCACGGCCGAATGCCACGCAAAGGGTTGCCGATTATTGCTTAGAGGTTGCCAATGTCTGAGCGTATCGCGACTAAGAATAATATTCAAATTGCCATGGGACGAATAAGGCATTTGCACTTTGTCGGAATTGGCGGTATCGGGATGAGTGGTATTGCTGAAGTTTTTTTTAATTTAGGTTTTGAAATTTCAGGTTCAGATCGTTCCGATAGCGTTAATGTCAGACGCATGAAGAACATGGGTATAAAAATCGTGCTTGGGCACAGTGAGAAGAATCTCGAAAAAGCAGATGTAGTGGTTGTGTCTAGTGCAATCGATGCGTCGAACCCCGAGCTTATAAAGGCGCGAGATCAACGCATTCCTATCGTGCCGCGTGCTGCGATGTTGGCAGAATTGATGCGCTTTCGATATGGCATAGCCGTTTCAGGGACGCATGGAAAAACCACGACAACGAGTCTAGTTGCTAGTTTGTTAGCAGAGGGAGGAATGGATCCCACGTTTATTATTGGTGGCAAGCTCAATAGTGCAGGAAGCAATGCGCGTTTAGGTGATAGTCATTACTTGGTGGCAGAAGCAGATGAAAGTGATGCATCTTTTCTTCTGTTACAGCCAATGATTGCGATAGTGACTAATATTGATGAAGATCATATGTCTACTTATAACGGAGATTTTGCCAAGCTATTACAGACGTTTCAAGAGTTTTTACAACATTTGCCTTTTTATGGTTTGGCCGTCATTTGCATAGATGATCCACGCGCACGCGATATTATTCCGCACGTGCCCAGGCCGGTTGTCACTTATGGTCTCTCTGAAGATGCTGATATTCGGGCAACGAATATTAGACAAGTAAAAACCCTGACCTCATTTACGGTTGCACGCAAAGACAATGAAAACTGGTTAAATATAGAGTTGGATATGCCGGGCACACATAATGTGCAAAATGCATTAGCGGCAATAACGGTAGCCTCTGAGCTTGGTGTTGCCGCTAAAGATATTGTGCAAGGACTCAAATTATTTCAAGGGGTAGCAAGAAGATTCCAATTATACGAGCACTTGAAGTTCGGAGAACGCACTACTTTTCTGGTGGATGACTATGCGCATCACCCGCGAGAAATTGCCGCAACATTAGATGCTATTCGCGCAGGTTGGCCGGGTAAAAGAATTATCCTGATTTTTCAACCGCACCGTTTTTCTCGAACCAGAGATTTGTTTGAAGACTTTACAAAGATACTCTCTGAACTTGATGTGTTGCTTTTACTTGATGTTTATCCGGCGGGTGAATTAGTGATAACCGGTGCAGATAGTCGTGCACTCATCCGCGCTATTCGTTTACGCGGCAAAAATGAGCCTGTGTATGTAGAGTCAACAGATACCTTGTTTGATATTCTGCCGAATATTATAAAAGATGATGATATTGTTATAACGATGGGGGCAGGAGATATTGGTAATTTGCCAGCCAAACTCGTTGCCCGGTTTTGTGCGTAAATTGCAGGGGAATGGTATCCCGTTGCGCGGGAAAATAACGTATAACGAGCCGCTCGCAAGGTATACGTCTTGGAAAGTGGGTGGCCCGGCGGATCAGGTGTATCGTCCTGCAGATATTGATGACCTTGCCATTTTTTTGCAGCAATTGGCACCTGATGCAGTGGTTTATTGGATGGGCCTGGGAAGCAATTTACTCATCCGTGACGGAGGTATACGCGGCACAGTCATTATGACATCGGGTTTGCTCAACGTATTAGAGCAAGTCGATGACCTG
>CAZWUO010000199.1:0-6979 GCA_964636675.1 uncultured Ectothiorhodospiraceae bacterium | reverse complement strand
AACACCTACATTATTGATCTAACTTGTGGGAATTAAAAGTGTTATTTTGGTCCGAGCCCCCCCCCACGCATTTTGTGAGGCTATTGCCATAGGTAACGATGATTTTGTAGAGGATATCCATCGTCGACTCAAAGATAGAGATGTAAATGGCAAAATAGTGACTGGTGGCAGCATGTCGGTGCTTAAAGAACCGCTACCACCTTATAACACACTTTTGGATGGTAAAAAGGAGCCTCTAAGCTATGAAAACACCTATTGTATTGATGTAACTACTGAAAAATAAATAAGTTGTTTTGGTCCGACCCCGAACCGAATACGAAGGCAATTTAGGACACAACGTCCCCAAATATCCATGATTGGCAAGCGTACGAAGATTTCAAGAAAGACAGGCTTAAACTATTAAACTAACTCCGTCCCTTTTGTGTCATAGACGTCTCCAATATCCCCCTTAATGATAACCACATTCCTAAAAAAGAATAGTCACGTTAACTGGGCGTTAGCCGACCAGGCCATGGTCAGCGGGGTCAATTTTTTTACAGGAATTTTGTTTGCACGCTATCTGGGCCTTGAAGAATACGGTAAGTTTACTTTGGTGTGGATGGCTGTTCTTTTCTGTAACAGTTTTCAGCAAGCGGGGATTATCGCGCCCATGATGTCCATTGGGCCGAAGCAAGACGCGAAGGATGAGCCAAGCTATTATGGTGTTATTTTTGTTCAGCAGTTAATTTGGTCAGTTGCTTGTTCGTTTGTGCTTTGGGCTGGTGTGTTAATATCCAATTTTTTCAAACCTGAATGGCATATCCAGAGCTTGGCGCTGCCACTTGCCATAACGCTTCTTGCCTGGCAATTGCAGGATTTCCTGCGCCGCTATTTTTTTGTGCGCGGCAAAGGCGACCTGGCCTTTTTGAATGATGCTGTAAGTTATCTTGGGCAATTAACAATCCTCATTATCTTATTCCGTCTGATCGAACTAAATACGGCACGAGTGCTTTGGCTTATAGCCGGAACATCAGCAACAGCTGCATTAGTTGGATGCGTAAGCATTGGAGGCTTTAGTTTTTCGCGAAAAAGCTTTGCCAAAGTAACAAAAAAACACTGGCATTTTTCCAAATGGATGCTGGCTGCATCCTTAATGCAATGGACTTCCGGTAATTTTTATTTTGTTGTAGCCGGCGCTATTCTTGGGCCTGTAGCTGTGGGTGGTATTAAAGCCGCGCAGAATATTATAGGGGTAACTCATCTCCTCTTTCAAGCCATGGAAAACTTTGCACCAGCAGGAGCTTCTAAAGCTTTTAGTCGTGGTGGTGTGAAGTCGTTGGTAAGTTATTTGCGTAGACTTACTTTGCTTGGCATTTCTGCTACAGGAGGTATCGCTCTCATTGCTTGGTGCTTTCCTGCCTTTTTGTTGACGTTATTGTATGGCTCGGAGTTTGAGAAGTATGCTTTTGTTTTGCAATGGTTCTGTATAATATATATTTTTTCATTTCTGGCAACGCCCCTGAATATAGGATTACGTGCCATGGAAAGAACTATACCAATATTTATTTCCATGTTTTGTATGGGAATATTTAGTTTACTATTTGCGTATCCATTGGTGGAATGGTTAGGCCTTCATGGCGTTATGTTAGGCCTATTATTAACAAAAATCGGCATGATCATGGTTTTGTTTATAGCGTTGAGGTTTCATGTTTCAGGTTTACTAAAAAACTCCTATGATTAAATCAATGTGGCTTTTTTTTTATTATGCATTTGCCCAACATATTCCAATGCATCCATTTCCTGGTTGGCAAATAGGTTATGCATTACGATCATTTCTTTGCCGGAGGATATTAAAATTTTGTGGTGAGGATATAATTTGTAAAAATAATTGTTATTTCGGAAAAGGGCAAAGACTATCTGTTGGCCATAGAAGTCAGCTTGGTCAAAGTGCTCGGCTGAATGGGCAAATAACCATAGGTAATGATGTGATAATGGCACCGGATGTTGTAATGATGGCAACTTCTCATGCCTATTCCAGAGCTGATATACCGATAAACAAACAAGGCGAACTGCCGGAACGTGCTATTGAAATTGGTGATGATGTTTGGATTGGGGCAAGAGTATTAATTTTGCCTGGTGTTTGCATTGGAAGTCACTCAATTGTTGGGGGGGGGGGCTGTCGTGACAAAGTCGTTCCCTGAATATAGCGTTATTGGTGGTAATCCAGCAAAATTGTTAAAAATCAGGATGGATAGCAAATGTTAGTGCCAAATCCTTTAATCTCCATAATATTAATTAAGGCATCGGGGGGGGGCAATATTTTTGCTAAACTTTTTATGATGTTTTTGGGGAGCGATATTTATTGTAAGTTGCCTAAGACAACAAAGATGGGCCACCCATATGGAATCATAATTCATTCTCGAACAAGATTAGGGGAGCATTGTACGATTATGCAACAAGTAACTATTGGTGCTAAATACCCCAATGGCGGAGTCCCACAAATAGGGGATAATGTCTATATCGGTGCTGGTGCCAAGCTTCTTGGGCCAATCACTATCGGGGATGATGTGAAAATAGGTGCAAATGCTGTCGTGACTAAAAATATTTCAAACGGTTTGACTGTTGTTGGGTGCAATAAAATATTATAAGAAGTGTTACCTGGGTAGTAGTGCGTGTGGGGAGACGGGTGCTAGGCTAATATGCTTGTCGTTAGCACTCAATCCCATGTTCAAAACTTCAAAGTTGGCTAAGACTTCATGTTGATTTGTTTAGCATACCAGCAGAGACAGCCTATTATTGACTTTCGATGATGGTACAATTGATCATTATACAACGGTGATACCATTGCTTGCGCAGTTCAATATGTCGGCAATCTTTTACATTTCTACCGCCAAATTAGATACAGGTGGCTATATAACCAGCAGGCAGGCAAGAGAGATGATTGACAATGGGAATATACTTGGATCTCACACCCATACTCACCCAAGGTTACTAATCAAAGGTATCCCACAGATTATAGAAGAATTGGAAGTTTCTGCTCAAGTGTTACAAAAGCTACATGGGGCACGGCCAACTCATTTTGCCCCACCTGGGGGATTGTATAATGAAGATTTCAACGTCTTGCCGCAAAAGCAGGATACCGGACACTTCGGACGATGGATTGGGGGTATAACCGTAATCTTAAAATGATGCATATTGAGGTTATGGCTATGACTGAGCGGTATGGAGAAGTGTTTTTGAAAACTGCAGGAAAATTTGAGTTGCTTTTTAAAACCGCATATCAGGCGAAACAAAATATCAGACGAGTTCAAGCGCTGGCCAGTAATATATACCGGCGTATATCCGCGGCATCCTAACCACCCGTACTGTCGTTAATGTCACATTGCTTTTTTATAAGGTCATATTCTTAAAATGCATACTTCGCATACAAAGGGGGATGTTCTATACGCGTTTGGAGCCTACCTGGATGAGATAGGAGTTCCCTATGTAATTGTGGGGGATACTTCGAGATACCCTGAAAAGATTGATTCCGATGTTGATATAGTATTCCCTGCATCCCAAATAATACAATGCGACCAAATAATTCAAAGCTTCGCAGATCAGACAGGGCTGCGGCTTGTGCAACTGCTGCAACATGAAAGGTGCGCACGATATTATGTACTAACCTGGAATCATACGGCCGGCACTAATTCTATTGCACTTGACGTATGCAGTGACTTTGTGGAAAACGGAAGGCCCTTTTTAGATGCTTCGGCGTTACTGAGCGGCCGCTGTATTGCGACAGCAGAGGATGGAGCCGCAAAGGGGTTTTACGTTCCTGCTCCTGACATGGAATTTATTTATTATCTGTTAAAGAAGATTAATAAAATTTCATTAACTGATAGGCAGTTTAAGCATCTGCGCAGTCAATTCCTGCAATGCCCTGCAAAATGCCTTGCCAGGTTACAGGAATTCTGGCTGGCGGATGAGTGTGAAGGTATTGCTAAGTGGCTGCGGGATGGCGACGGCGACCTGCTGGCACTACAAAAATCTATTCACTACTTGCGGCAGAAATTGACTGCTAAATGCCGCCCTTCCATAAAAGAGCGCTGGCATGAATTCCTGCGCAAGGTTCGGCGGGTTCTGCAGCCAACCGGTCTGGTGATTGTCCTTCTCGGCCCGGATGGATGCGGCAAGAGTACCATCGGTGAGAGACTTCAAGAGGAAGTGGCACCGGCATTTAGAGGATTACGGCCTTTTCATCTGCGTCCTTATTTCCTGCGCAGGACAGGCGGCACTAATGGTGCGCCTGTTATAGACCCGCATGGGTTGCCTCCGAGATCGGCTTTTACCTCTTTAGCGAAATTGTTCTATTTTCTCTTTGATTATGTTTGTGGTTACTGGTTGTTAATCCGCCCCCTAAAGGTCAGGTCGCACCTTGTCATGTTTGACCGTTATTATCATGACATGCTGATTGATCCCCGGCGATACCGGTATGGCGCTCCGTTGTGGTTGGCAAGATGGATTGGCTGCTTGGTGCCCGGCCCCGATTTATACCTGATCCTGGATGCACCTTCCGAGGTGATTCAAAGCCGGAAGCAGGAAGTTCCTTTTGCCGAGACCGAACGTCAGCGCCACGCTTACCTCACATTTGCGCGAAAAAAGGGGAATTGTATTGTGATAAATACTGATCAGGCCTTGGAGAAGGTCGTCTCTGGTGCCAGCGATGCCGTGTTTGATTATATGGAAAAGCGCCTCAGGGCCAGAATGGATATTAGGTCTTGATAAAGCAATGTGAAACGCCAAGCAAGATTATTCAGCGGATTTTTTCTAATGCTTCACTGCAAGGCGGCACTTCCACCGCCAATGAAGACAAGGCCGGAAAATTTCTCGTTCTCTCTGGGCAATATGGGCCACGCTGGATTATCCCCTCTCAACCGCGATTTGGACTTCCGGTACTGAAGCAGTGGCACCCTTATAATTTTACATCACGGATCAAGTGGGCATGTCTGTTGTTTTTGTATTCCAAGGGGTTACTGCGTATGATTCCAGGTATAAACGTCATATGTTTACCGTCTGCGGCTGAACCGCGTCTGCCGGGAAATACTGCCGATCTTATCCCGGTTGTATATGTCGGTACTCCTGGGCCGCAGCAGAAAGGCGTTGTCACACTGGTTGATCCCGAAAGCTGTACTCCTCTGGCGGTTATGAAGGTTGCTCTGAGCGAAGGAGCAAAGGTAAGCTTACTCCATGAGGCAAAAATCCTTGAAAAACTGGCTGCCGCCAATCTATACGGCACGCCAGCCCTTTTAGGAATAGAAGAGAATGGGATGCGTACCTGGCAAACTGTGATTACCGGGCCGCTCACAAACAGGAAACTGACCCAGGCGCATATAGATTGGTTGCTGCGTTTGCCGAGAACGGGGAAAACAACGACGTTGGAAAAACAACAGCCGCTTATTCGGAAAGAATTGCAAAAGGAATTACCGGGTTTAGGCACTATGGATAAGCAAACACTCTCTGCGGCTGTTGATATGCTGCAAGGGCAGGAGCGGCTGCCGCGGGTTTTGGTACATGGTGATTTCACTCCCTGGAACTTAAAAAGACAGACCGACGGAAAGATTGCGGCTATAGATTGGGAGGAAGCTTCTTTGGATGGTCTTCCGCTGTGGGATATTTGTCATTTTTATTTTATGCAGGCGCATCTTTTTTGTGGTTCTCCTCCTATCCGACAACTTACTGCCAATTCATTGGTAGGTTGCTATCTCCATAATATGGGAGTTAGCATTGACGCCCTGAACTCATTGCTCATTTTGTATATTCTCTCTATGATTATCGACAAACGAGGGAATCGCGGGGATACATACCGGACATTTCTTCTTAAACAACTCCTCAACTTGCTTAACTAATGAAAATATTATTGTCCGCATATGCCTGTGAGCCAAACCGTGGTTCCGAACCTGGGGTCGGCTGGAATTGGGCGATTGAATTGACTAAGTTGGAGCATGACGTTTGGGTTTTAACCCGTGCCAACAATCAAGGGGTAATTGAACAAGAATTTCAAGAAAAGCAACAACCTGAAAATTTACATTTTTTATACTATGATTGCCCTGCCTGGGTTCGGCGTTTAAAAAAAGGCAATCATGGGGTTCATTTTTATTATCTTTTCTGGCAATGGGGGGCGTACAAAACCGCCAAGTTAATCCATGACAGAGAAAGATTTGACATGGTTCATCACGTAACTTTTGTTAGTGTGCGTCAGCCAAGTTTTATGGGTAATTTGGGGATACCTTTCATCTTTGGCCCGGTGGCAGGGGGGGAGCATGCCCCCTGGCGTTTACGTTTTCACTATGGGGTTCGTGGATTTTTTATTGATGCCGTCAGAGATATGTTAAATTTACTGGTGAAAGTTGACCCCTTGATGTGGCGGACTTTCAGGCAGGCACAAGAAATTTATGTAACTTCGGAGCAGACTAAACAACTGGTTCCATCTCGTTTTCATCCCAAAATAAAGGTGCAATTGGCGATTGGCCTTGACACCGACAAGGTAAGTCAGTCGCTAACGGCGCAAAAACATAAAGGATTTCGTGTACTTTATGTCGGTCATTTTCTGCATTTGAAAGGTATGGGTTTAGGGATTCGGGCTTTCGCAAAACTTGTTAAACAGGTTCCCGAGGCCAGACTGACAATGGTTGGCCAGGGGCCGGATGAAAAAAGATGGCGGCAGCTTGTTCACAAATTGAATATTGCCGAATGTATTGAATGGATTCCCTGGCTGGAACGGAAACAGTTATCGCAGATATACCGAAGTCACGATGTCTTCTTATTCCCAAGTCTGCATGACTCTGGCGGGATGGTGGTTCTTGAGGCCCTGGCCCATGGTCTGCCGGTGGTGTGTCTTGATTTGGGCGGGCCAAGGGTGATAATTGATGAATCTTGTGGAATAAAGATTGCCACGGGAGACAAAACCGACAAAGAAGTCATAGAAGATTTAGGTGCTGGGTTGATAAACTTGACCGGG
>CAZWUO010000198.1:0-7083 GCA_964636675.1 uncultured Ectothiorhodospiraceae bacterium | reverse complement strand
GCCGCGCATGTTCAAGCACCGGCTGCCGCGAGCGTTATTCTCGCGGGGGTTATGTTGAAATTTGGCACTTATGGTTTGGTTCGTTTTGCCTTACAGATGACGCCCGATGCGTTTCGTGAGGCGGCTATTGTGGTTTTGATTGTTGGTATTGTGGCGGCGATTTATGGTGCATTTGCTGCGCTGGCACAGACGGATCTTAAACGCTTGATTGCCTATACTTCGGTGAATCACATGGGCTATATCATCGTTGGTGTTGCGATTGCGGCATTGACGCTTGATCCCGAGATACGCGCTATCGCCCTGGATGGCTCGGTATTGCAAATGATTAGTCACGGCCTCGTTACCGGCGCGTTGTTTTTCTTGGTGGGCATGTTACAAGATCGCGCTCATACCCGTGAGATGGATCAATTCGGTGGCTTGTTAAAAACCACACCTGTGTTGGCTTGGTTTTTTATCGTCGCGGCATTTGCGTCACTCGGCTTACCCGGGCTGGCACATTTTCCGGCTGAGTTTCAAATTTTTCTCGCCACCTTAAGAGAAGCGCCGTGGGCAGTTGTGGTTATTTTGGGTATCGTGATTACCGCTGGTTTATACCTCAAAGCCATTGCCCAAGTGTTTCTCGGTGAGCCAAATGAAAAATGGCATAACATGCCTGATCTGGATCGACGCGAATTATTCACATTAAGTCCGTTAATATTTTTTATTGTGGTGTTGGGGGTAGCACCGTCCTGGGTGCTTGATGTTATCCACCAAACCACGACTGCGTTGATATTTTAATGAATAATGATCTAGCTTTAATGATCCCAGAGATCATTGTGTTGTTGACTGCGGTTGCGGCGTTGGTGGCAGAAATGTTGCGCCGGCCAAAAATCGCCTATATCGCATCCATCATAGGTCTCACCTTAGCAACGGTATTCACGATTCCCTTATTGGGCGAAACGGCCACGGCATTTAGTGAAACATTTCGCATCGATGTATTAAGCATCTGGGCCAAGCTCATCTTATTACCCGCGACGATAATGGCGATATTATTAGTGCGTGCCGAACTCGGCGGCAGTGATCGCGAAGGCACGGCTTATGTATTGGTTATTATGGTGACACTTGCCTCGTTAATCATGGCCGGAGCCGGTGACACCATGTTAATTGTATTAGGTGTGTTGTTATCGAGCTTAGGTTCTTTTGCATTGGTCGCCTATCCACGAGACGACGCAGCCACCGAAGCGGCGATGAAATTTTTTGTGTTTGCCTCGGTCACCGCTAGTGTGATGATTTTTGGTTTAACTTATTGGTTTGGCGGAACCGGTTCAACCTTGCTGAGCCAGCTCAGTATTCTTGAAAAATCGCCGGTACTCGCCGCGATTGGCTTTATTACCGTGGTTATCGGCTTAGGTTACAAGGCGGCCTTAGTGCCGTTCCACTTCTGGGCGCCGGATGCCTACGAAGGTGCGCCGGTTTCAATCGCGGCTTATCTTTCCGTGGTACCCAAAATTGGTGCTATCTTTGCGTTAGCGCAAGCGGTTCGAGATTTACCCCTGGACTCGGGTTGGCAATGGGTGATTGCGGTGATCGCGGTATTCACCATGACCTTCGGTTATCTTGCCGCACTCGTGCAGCAAAATGTGGTGCGTCTATTGGCTTACTCTTCTATTGCCCAGGCCGGATATTTTTTGCTTGGCATTATCGCCGTGGGCATGAGTCCCTTGGCATTTGAATCCTTGATTGTTTTTTCAGCCGCCTACGCCGCGATGAACCTGGGTGCTTTTGCGATTATTATGCAGGTAGGTCGCAGTCTTGATTCCTTCAAAAATATGGGCCGAAAATACCCGCTAACCGGTATCGCCATGGTGGTGTTTTTGATTTCTTTAGCGGGCATTCCTCCACTCGCTGGTTTTGTTGGCAAGTTTTTATTGTTTGCGGCGGCGATGGATACGGGTTTCACTTGGTTGGTGGTGATAGCGATCATCAACAGCGTGCTGTCACTGGCGGTTTACTTGCGTATCGTTGTGCCGATGTATCAATCAGCCGATGAGATAAGCATTGAGCCAGAGACAAAAACAAAACATATCGCTCCGACGTTTGTAACGCCCTTGGTCAAACAAGTGTGGTTTATTGGCTTGCTTTTAACCGTGCTCATTGGTTTGGCGGCCCAGGTATTATTGGGCAATGTCGCGTAGAGAATAGGGTCTAGATGATCACAATATCAATTAAAATAAATTTACCGGAGTAGGGAGTTAATGGCGTTAGATCCTTTAACCGTTAAACGTGCAAATATGCATTTGCGCAAAGTAGATCCGGTCATGGCTGGATTTGCAAAACGTCTGGTACTCGATAGCGATTACATGGCCGAGCCAAAAAAAGCGCCGCATTTTCACTCCTTGGTACAAACGATTATCAATCAGCAATTGTCGCTCAAAGCCGCCGCTACGATTAGTCGGCGTGTTTTAGTCAAGCAAGGCGGGCGTTATTTTAGCGCAAAAAAAATAGTGGCGATGCCTGAAGAATCTTTACGCGCCTGTGGTTTATCCAAAAACAAAGTCAGATACGTGCTCAGCCTTGCACATGCGGTAATAAGCGGTGACTTAAACTTTCGCAAGCTCGTGCACAAAGACGATGCCAGCATACGCGAGATATTGACCCAATTACCCGGCATCGGTGTATGGAGCGCGGATATATTTTTGATGTTTCCACTCGGCAGACTAGACGTATTTCCCGTCGGCGATTTAATCATTCGGAAAACCATATGCCGGCATTATAATTTACGCGACAACGCGAGCATCGAAGAGTATCAGCAAATCGCCCAACGATGGAGCCCTTATCGCTCGATCGCAAGCCACTATCTATGGGCTGCTGCGGAATAAGCCTAGTCCTCAACATTACCTATTATTTAAGCGTGAACATCACCGCACTTCCTTGGCATCATCGATAATACTTAAATGTTACGGGTATATAAGCTTATAAAAAATGTCTTTTTTAATATTAACTGTTGGGTTATGGTGACAACCACTTGGTTTATATTGATAATAAAAAAAGACTATTCAAAAAACGCCCATCGTCCCAATAATAAGTAAAAATGGCAGGACACACATTCAAGAACCGAACGTAAAATACCCAGCATAATACTTAGACGTTTGCTGAAATAGGTAAAGCAAGGCAAACGTGTTGTTTTGTTATGCTGTTTTAATATACAGGTAAGGGTGGATTAATCACTTTCTGTATATTTCAATATTTATGAATGTGATGTTATACGTATCCGGTTAGATGGTTTTATAATATTATTACATGAATATCAATTATTAATAGTGAAAATATGGATTACCTATGATAAATCACAAGCCTAATGAATTGGCTCCAAAATTGTGGGTAGAGTTTACTGTCTTTATGTCGGCATACTATCCATTATTTCTAATATTATTTATTAGAGACATTAGTTCTGAAGATATCGGCATTCCTTTTGGTGATTTGTCATGGAATTTGTATGTTAGTTCGTGGGCGTTATTTTATATATTTTCATCTTCATTAGCCGTAATTGTTGTTGGGCCACTTATGCGAAATTTATTAACAGCGCAAGAAGGTGGAACTGCGGTTACTATAATAAAAGCAGATTTAATAAGAGGTGATATGCTAAATTATACATTACCATTTCTTATTGGTTTATTTGCTTTTGATTATGACAGCTGGCAATCAATTATTTCTCTTGTTGTCTTTCTTTGTTTTATGTTTTCATTTATTCATAAAGAGCAAATATCTTTGTTGAATCCTATGTTTTTGTTAATGGGTATACGCTTATATAAGGTGTCTTATAAAGAAGTTGGAAGGGATGTCGAAAATGAAAAAACTGCGCTTTGTTTAGGTGAGGTTTTGCCATCGAATGAATATGTCGAAATTAAGGAGACGGCGGGAGTCCATTTCTTATTTCCAAAGATATCAATAGCGGAGAAAAAAATAAACTATGGAAAGTACAAAGGCTGAAAATATAACATCTGAGTTGATTCAGAATCAACTAGATGAAGTTTCGCTAAGTTTGAAACTAAAGAACCTAAAGGAAAAGGATTTTTCTGATGCAATAGTAAATGTCTATGTAGTTAAAGTTAATACTAGAAATAAGGAAAAACGATTCTTAGATATTCAAAAACTGAAAGTCCACAGTGACCATAAGCTAAAGTTTAAAACTTATGTTACTAATTGTATCAATGGTTATGAACACATTAGCGAACTTCGTACAATTAACACAAATCAAGATAATAGGTTTTTTTATGTTGAAAGTTCGGCAACAGATTTTTCACAAATTCCAGAACTTATATCCTCAAAGGATATGAGCTATATAGTCGAAAAAACTGAACTCAATAAATATAATGCTTACGCTATTCAATTGACGTTTGGGAATTCAGAAAAAAGTGTGTTTGCTTTTCGTTATATAAGTGGGGCTTGGTCAGTAAATAAAACATCAAAGAAGTATTTTGGCTTTGAGACGATAAAAAATGAGTTAATTATAACAATAGATAATGATCCACGTTTTCAAATTACACCGTTTATCGACTTTATCCAGTTCGGAAATGATATTTTTATTTCTGATATTAAACAATTTGAAACCGCAATGAATTTTCATGAGAGATTAAAAGAAAAAAAGAAGGAAGCCATAATTGCACTGTGTGCTAGTCCAGCAATGCATTTGTCATCAAAAGATACATTATCGAAAATTATTGGAAATGATAAGTATCTAATGCGCCAATTAGCTTCTGTTCATGAAAAAGGCTATTACGCAAATGATATACCCGTGGTGTTATAGATTTAGGCCTTATTACACGCCCTATTCCTTCCATGACTTCGTTGAAATTCCTTGCAATAGACCGGCTATTACGCGTCATTTCGCCTCGTCATGAAAGGAATATCACGTACACTAAAAACCTAAATCTATAACGCCACGGGTATATTTGGGAAGTTCGGGTGCAAGCTGGAAACAATATTTTCCGATTGTTGGGTTTTCTGGAAGGTGGGCAATTGGTAATCCTCAACCATGCATTCCAGAAAAAAACTCAAAAAACACCTAAAAAGGGAATTCAGATCGCGGAAGCCCGAAAGAAAGATTACCTCAGAAGGCGAAAGGTGCTATGAGTGATTTACAGAAATATATTAGTAAACGAAGAGCTTTAGATTCCGAATTTGATGAAAATTATGAGGAGGGTTACCAAGCTTTTAAAATTGGTGCACTTCTTCGTCAAGCGCGTGAAGCTTCTGGTCTAACCCAGGAAGAAATAGCCAAAATGTTAAACACAAAAAAATCAGCGATTTCTCGAATTGAAAATCATGCCGAAGATATCAAGCTATCCACATTAGAGAAGTTTGCTTCTGTGCTCGGTCGTAAAGTTGAGGTCTCAATTCGATAGCCACAGCCAACACATATGAGACGTAACTCTGTCAATAGGCAATAACTCTCTTATTCGGTTATTTAAACAACCAATTAATAAAATCGAATGCTTCGTCTGTCATCGTCGCTGCTCAATAAATCACTCCCACATTCTATCATGTCACTTCGCGCGGTGATGGGCGTGAGGATATTTATCTGGAAAAGAATGATCAGGAGAGTTTCATCAATGTGCTTGCACAGGTCTGTGAGCGTTTTAACTGAGTAGTGCATGCTTATTGCCTTATGAGCAACCATTACACCTTCTTGTTGAAACACCCGATGCAACACTATCCAAAGGAATTCAGGCTTCCAACAAAACGCGGGTTATTAGGTCGTTATATATCTGAAAAATAAAGGATAATTATCGAACTTGAATATAATTACATTGTAGTTATAATTTAACTATGAGCGAGTTCAAATTCACGTGGGATGAGCGTAAGAATACTAGTAATCAAAAGAAACATGGTATTTCATTTGATGAAGCAATATTGGTATTTGATGATGATAACGCACGCTTAATTCCTGATCCAAACCATTCTGATGATGAAGATCGCTATATTTTGTTAGGTCTTTGCTCTCAATTACGGCTTTTAGTTGTGTGCCATTGTTATCGGAAACGTGGTCACTCAATAAGAATCATATCTGCCCGTAAAGCAAATAAATCTGAAACTAATCAGTACGAGGGGTTCCGTCATGCGCGATAATTATAATTTTTCAAAATCGATCAAAAACCCATATTCTAAAAAACACAAAAAGCAAGTTACTATCCGACTTGATGAAGATACTATTGAGTATTTCAAAAATATGGCTGAAGAAAAAGGTATTCCCTACCAAAGTTTAATTAATTTGTACCTTAGAGACTGTGCAGATACTCATAAAGAACTTAGAGTAAATTGGGCATAAATGTACATAACACATATGAGCCGTAACTCTAAACAACCAAATTGACAGCCTATTAATTGTACGTTATAGGTGATATATGCGCAGATTAAAAATACACGAAGATATCCGCCCACTGTCAGAGTTTCGCTCTGGCGTGGCCTCCTTTCTTAAGCAAGTCCATGATACCAAACGACCTTTGGTCATTACCCAGCATGGCAAAGGTGTAGCAGTGCTACTTGATGTTACTGAATATGAGTCTATGCAAGACAAAATTGGGTTATATGAAGACATCGAAGTTTCGATTGCCCAAATTGATGCTGGGGAAGGAATTTCACATGAAGCTGCAAAAGAGAAAGTGCTAAAGAGACTTAATAAGTGAAAATTGTTTGGTCACCTTTAGCAGTTGATCGAGTATTTGAAATAGCTGAATATATTGCGTTAGATAAACCATCTGCGGCAGCAGATTGGGTAGATACGGTATTTGAATCCGTTAAACGGCTAAAAAAATTCCCACGAAGTGGGCGCGTAATTCCTGAAATTCAGTTAGACGAGTTTCGTGAAATAATCTTAGACAACTACCGTATCATCTACAGAATTGAAGAAAAACAAGTATCAATTCTTACCATGCGTAGTGGCAGGGAAATTCTACCAGTTGATGAGGTATTGGCTTAGTATCAAGTTTAAAGTGCACCAGGGTTTTTGAGCATATGAATTACTTTAAACGTATTTATTAAGCTCTGTTGCATAATCGGGTAGCCAGGGGTATCTAACCCCCAGCCCCCACACCACCACGGCAA
>CAZWUO010000197.1:0-7112 GCA_964636675.1 uncultured Ectothiorhodospiraceae bacterium | reverse complement strand
GGCGAGTCATCAATACCGGTTTGGATGAAAGTTCGCACTTCCATCAAAACTGGTAACCCTCACTTTTTCAAGCGCGATGCTAGATTAGGTCTGAACTACTATGATTAAAAGACCTTTACGTTACGCTGTTATAATCGTTTAATCGATACAATAGCAACGGGGTTACGCCAGTCAGAGTCCTTTGGATTTAAGTCAACTCCTCCATGAACACCATTTGAAATACTGACAAAACCTTCGGCATTTTCGGTGGCGCGTAGATTACCGGATGCTGGCGCACAGGGTGGGCCAGGGATGTATGCGCAATCTTCATTATCGGCTTCGGAACCTGCATCGTAAACATGGGACATGATAGGCATCATAGGTCTGTGATGTGGGTGGCGTCGTTTGGGTGCTTTGATGTTTTGCGCCGCAACAAACGCGTCATTGGTACCGGCGAGCATGCTGGATATGCTAAACCAGGATCTTTTAGGCGCCATGATTTCTATGGTTACTGATTGTCCAGGCAATAACACTGCTCCGTTGGTTGTGCTCGAATATACCTCGGGGTTATCGTTTAGCTCAGCCAGTAACATGCTTGGGTCGCCGAATTCAGCTTGAAAGGCCAGACCTTCCGAAGCGGGTTCGCCGAGTTTAAACAAAGAAAAATGGTGGTTATGTGAAGTGACAACGAGCGGAGTGAGAACATGAAAGGCATGTGTATTTGTCATAGTGACGGCGAATTTTTTCATCTTATCGCTGGCAACTGCAACGGCACTGTGTGCGAGTACTGCTCCCAATATGAGACTAACTAATATTTTTTTCATTTCAATGATACTCCTAGTTCCATCGTTAATTTAATGTACTGTTGACGTTTGAGTTTCGTCAACAGATTCCCAAACTGTAGAGGCGAAGTCTCACGTGGGTGTAACGGGTTTATCACTTTTTTATCACAGCGTATTCAATGGCAATATTTATTGACGGAGGGCTATTTTATGCCACTAACGGAAGCACAAATACGATTAGTTTGTGAACAGTTTGTAAAAAAAATAGGCAAGGAAGGTAAGGTATGGGGTTTGGAATCGAAGCAGGGTTGGGCGATTTGCTCGTCGCAAGACGATGACGATAGTCACGTCATGCCGTTTTGGTCAGCGCAAAATAACGCACAAAAATATTGTGTCGATGAATGGCTGGGTTATAAACCCGTGGGGATTGATCGCGGGGAATTCATTTTTGATTGGCTCAACGGGATGGCTAATGATGAGGTGATGGTCGGTTTGGATTGGTTCGATGATCAAGACGAATTGGAAGTTGACCCAACCTTATTAGCGGAAATATTTGGGAGTTAAGCTGTATTAGCTAAGCCCAAGCTAATACAGCCCAAGTCCTCGGGGTTGCGCCTGAAAAAACGCCAGACTGCGTTGTTCGTATCCAAAACACTCGCTGCACTCGCAGGCGGGTTCTTGCTTATTTGGAATGAGCAAACGTCTCTCCTCTTGCCTCGCTTAAGAGCGCCTACTTTTGGTGCCTGACGATTTTTCAGGCACAACAGGATTGTCAAAATGATGCTTAACACCCCCTAGTTTGCAAAATTCTGGCGTCTCCAGCAATTGCTAAAAGGTCAAATCATCCGTGTCTTCTCGCGGGTTTAATTACATGATTTAATTGCTGGTTTTGCGCGAAACAGGTCCACTCTAGAACTAAAGATGTCACATTTTTTGTCGTTAACCAGGTGATGTAACGGCAGAGTGTAAGTTAGGGCTAGCGATGATCGCATACGTAAAATTTATTCAGTCTTTATGTTGAAACATTGGCATACCAAGACAGTTTTGTCTCTCGGCGTAAAAATTTTGATTGGCAACATTATCATGATGTGTATCGTATTGGTGTTGTTACTCGGTTATATGTTGGTTGCCTATCTGGATGCACATAGCAAAGAGATGGCGGAGCGCAGCCAGACCCTGGTCTTGGTAAGTGCTGCGGCCATTTCTTCTGCGGTTATCAAACAAGATCGGATGACCTTGGATGCCTTTGCATCGATTATGTTGGAAGGCGAAGATATTTTGTTTGTGCGCGTTCTGGATGCACAGGGGGAAACCCTGGTGAGCCTCGATAAAAAGGGTTTGTTGCAACAGCCTTTTGTTGATGATGGCAATAGTTTGGGAACGCATAATGATGGCGTGTATGACGTGGGTACGGACATCATCGTGGGCGATGAGTCATACGGGCGGTTGGAATTCGGGGTAGATGCAGGGGAGTTGCTCGATGAGGCGGTGACCCTGGTTTATGAAATGATTATCGGTGGCTTTGTCGGAATTTTGCTTATTGGTTTCTTAAATCGCTGGTATCTAAAGCATCTTATGCGGCAATTAGTTTCATTAAAGGACGCCTTGTTTGGCCTGGTACAGGGCGAGGTAGATTTTAATGTTAATTTGCCGGTGGAAGGCAAGGATGAAGTATCCCAGGTTGCGCTGTATTTCAATCAGTTTGTGAGCAAGTTGCACGCGATGGTGGTGCAGATTTTGAGTGTTTCCCAGGGCTTGTCAGAAAGTAGTGTGAAAGCCCAAGACATTACCGCATCTACCAGTACAGCGATTGCGGGTCAGGCACATGCGATTGCGGGTTTTACGCAAAATATTGATCAACTGGCTAAGACCAGTGAACACGTGAGTAACGAAGTGGGCAATGTTGCACAACAAGCAAAACAAATTCAGCAGCAGGCAGACGCCGGGCGTCAAGTGGTGGAGTCCGCAGTTAGCAGCATGGATCAATTGAAAAACAACGTGGCGGAAACCAAGATCATTGTCAGCGAATTGGCAGAAAACAACGCCAATATTAGTAAAGTGTTGGATATGATTGTGAGCATTGCTGAGCAAACCAATTTACTGGCATTGAATGCGGCGATTGAGGCTGCTCGTGCCGGTGAACATGGTCGGGGTTTTGCGGTGGTGGCAGATGAAGTGCGCAATCTTTCGCGGCGCACCACGGATGCCACCGGAGAAATTCGTGGCTTGATCGAAACGATTCAATCTGGCAGCGACAAGGCCGTGACCAGTATGGAACACAATGAAAACAAGGCTAGCCGAAGTCAACAACAAATCAGGCAAGCAGGTGATACTTTCACGGATATTGCCAATTCCATCGTGGATATCCATGGCAGTAGCGCGAGCAGTGCTGAGCTGGCGAATCAACAGCGGCAGATGGCGCAGGATATCCGGGAAACGATTGTAGAGATCGAAAAAAGTGTGCAAGAAGTAGCGACGATGGCCCAGCAGAATATGTCGGATAACAGCGATTTATCGCAATACTCTGTGCAGCTCGAAGCATTGGTGGGCGGTTTTTCCGGACAACAAAAAACATCAAAAACAGCAGAGGAAACGGTCGTCGAGTTGTTCTGATCTGGCTGTAAAAAAAGAGTAACAAATCCCAGTTTGACGGGCGTTATCGATAAGGAAAGGAGATGATATATGAAAAAATTTAGAAGGATGGTAATAACATTAGCGGTACTATTTTTACCCCTGAATCTTATTGCTGGAGAAGTTGATTTTTCCGGGTTTGCGACGATCGTGGGAGGATTCACTGCAGGAAGCAACGAAACCTTGGAAGGCTACGATAATAAACCAAGCGCTGACCAAAATTCACTTTTTGGATTGCAAGCTTACGTAGATTTGGGTAATGATTGGGGAGCAACGACCCAGTTTCTTTCCCGCGGATCGGATGTTTGGAAGCTGGAGGCTGAATGGGCCTATCTAACTTATGAAGCTACCGATAATTGGCGATTATTATTTGGTCGTCAACGTGCACCTTTTTATATCTATTCCGATTTTCTCGATGTGTCTTATGCCTATCATTGGATAAAACCACCGAGTGGGGTTTATAGTCTAGTATTTGATGTGATTGATGGTGTAGGTTCAATTTACAATCATTCTATCGGAAAATTTGATTCGACTTTGCATATTACTTACGGTCGAAATCGTGACCCGGCATTGCATTTAGGCCAAGAAGAGAATCTGGAGTTTACCAATTTTTTCGCGGCCTCTTGGTCGGTTAATTATAACTGGTTAACGTTGAGATCGAGTTATGCGCGCACCGCATTAACCGTTCCAATTACACCCATGCAAGGTCTATATGACGCTTGGCGTGCTACACCTTACCAAAACGTTGCTGATGAGCTGGAAGCTCTCAACGATTGGTCTGATTACGCGGGTGTGGGCATTACCATTGATACGCGAGACTATTTGTTCGTATCTGAAATCACCCGGATTCAACCAGGCGATAATATTCTTCCCGACCAGGATTCTTTTTACGTGAGTGTCGGTAAGTATTTTGGTTCGTTACTATTTCACGTGACCTATGGTGCAGATAGCAATAAAGCAAATCGCAGTATTCTCGACAGTGTTCCTAAAAATACGGGTACAGACTTGGATGGTCTTGTGGCGAGTACGCAAGGCGCCTTCGGCCAAGTAGAAGAAGAAAGCTCGTTTTATACACTCGGCCTTCGTTGGGAGGCTAGCGATACTACTGCCTTAAAAATGGAATTCACCCGATACAATGATGATCGTGTTAGCGCTAACAATGCGTCACTATTTCAAATGGCTTTAACAACGGTATTTTAAAAGGAAATTAAAATGAAAATTTTTACAAAATTAATCCTAGTCAGCTTATCAATGTTGCTTTCAAGCATTAGTCATATGGCATATGCAGAAGTAGTTGTTATTGTTCATCCGTCTAATCCATTAACTGAAATGTCCATAGATGAAGTGAAAAAAATCTATTTAGGCAAGAAAAAATCTTTTCCCAGCGGTGAAAAAATTATTCCTGGTGACCAGCCGACAGGTACGCAAAGCCGCAAACTTTTTTCCGACAAAATTATTGGCAAGAGCGAGAGAAAACTTAAATCCTACTGGTCACGTTTGATTTTTACGGGAAAAGGCATGCCGCCAAAAGTTATCGGAGTCGATCGTGAGATCAAAGAGTGGGTGGCTAAGCAGCCTCAGGCCGTGGGTTATATCATGCGCAGTGAGGCAGATGATACCGTCAAGATACTACTGAATCTTGATTTAGCTAGGTTATAATAAGGAAATTAATTATAGCAAGTTTGATTTTACTCGGCATGTTTGCTGAGTAAAATCAAACCTCCTTAGTCACTTTCCGCTAGATATTCTAATTTGTTGTTCAATATATTTTTCCATGGATTGTAGTTTTTGTTTTAGCGCTTGATTTTTTATTCGATAGAATTCGATTTGTTTTTTGGTTTCCACTATTTCTTCTTTTAGCTGGGCGAATAATTTAGCACTTTTGGTGTGCGATATTTTATCGGTAGTGGATTGCGAGATTGTTTTTGGGTCGAGATGGAAACGCAAGAAATATCCTATTTTGAGTTGTCCATTTTTACGTTTAAAGGCTTGTGGATTGTTGCTAATAAGCAAAGTTTCGATGTTACGCAGATCGAGTATACTGTGTTTTTGAAATCCTGTTGCGATCGCGGCGAGGGTGTCGTTTTCGGTTGTTGGTCCGTAAGCGAATAGATTTTCGGTTAAGCGCAAGAGCCGTGTTGGCATAGGTTGAAGATGTTTGTTAACTAGGTCTAGGTCGACCTGCGCTACTCTTGCTCGTGGGCGAATCAAAATGTCGTATGTGCGGAGTGATTTTCCATCGAGCCATTCAAATTTTAAGATGAAGCTTAACATGAGTTCTTTAATATTTTGAGCGGATCGTATGACGATATAGGCTTGATGATGCATCACTTGGACGGATAAATCCAGGGTTGGGTATAGTGGATTCCAGTCGAGTTTTTGAGCTTTATAATATTGCTTGTTTTCTAGTGAGATATCGAGCGAAGCGAGGTCTGTGTTAGTCGCGTTATGGATAGGAATAATTGCGTGTAATGGTTCAGAAAAATAGGATAACAGTTTAATATTGCCGATGTTCATGGCGTGCAAGCTTGTGGCATAGGCCAACATTAACATTATTAACATGAACAATACGCTTGAACAAGTCATCCCAGGAAAAACAGTCGGTTTCATGTCGTTGTTTATAGCATATTAACACTTACCTAGACTACATTTCATGCCTATAATTTATTATGTAGTCGCTCTAAGGCGTATATCCGGGGATATTGTGTAGATCTATTTCGTCAATTTGCTCGGCTTGAAGAAAGTTATTTGCATAGCTAAGGTAAACTTTTTCACGTATAAAAATATCAAATAAGTCAGGGTCAATATGTTGATCGAGTTTCATCTTGCCGAGTATGTCTAGTGCAATAGACAATGACATTGCTTTTTTATACGGTCGATCAGCGGCAGTCAATGCTTCAAATATGTCTGCAATACACATTAGGCGTGCTTGGACTGACATTTCGTTGCCGGTGAGTCCATTGGGATATCCTTTGCCATCTATACGTTCATGATGGCCTCCTGCAATTTCAGATACGTTTTTAAGGTGCTTGGGAAAGGGTAGCGAGCTGAGCATTTTTTGGGTCATAACGATATGGTCATTGATAATGTTTCTTTCTTCAGATGTCAGAGTGCCCTTGGGTACGCAGAGATTATAGATTTCATTTTTGGTTAATAGACTGGTGTCATTTTCTAACGAATATTTGTTGCTGATCTTGCCGATGTCATGAATTTTTTTTACATCTTCGTCGACCATGTATTCACTGCCGATATTAGTCGAGCTGAGAAATGCGAGATCATTATCGAGTTTGCTAACCAAGTTTGCATATTCTTGTTCAAGGTTTACTAGGTTTTGAGAATACGCTGAGTTATCAATGCCTGCTTTTAGTTTGCTTTCAAGTAGATGAATCTTTGCATCTTTTTTCATTATTTCAAAACGTGATTTGACGAGTGCGATACGGTCAAATATGGTTTCTAATTTTCTTGCTTTGTCAACAACGTGTACCGGCGTGGTGATTTTTCCACAGTCATGCAGGAGTGCTGAGATTTTGAGTTCATATAGCTCTGCATCCGATAAGTGGGTTTCGGCTAAGGCTCCGGTGTTTGTATTATTGATTGCTTGTGCTATTCCAATCGCTATTTCGGGTACTCGGCGACAATGTCCTCCTGTATAAGGCGATTTGGCATCGATCGCCGTGGCGATCATTTCGATAAATTTTTCCAAGAGTATGCGTAGTTCTT
>CAZWUO010000196.1:0-7133 GCA_964636675.1 uncultured Ectothiorhodospiraceae bacterium | reverse complement strand
TTACCCGTATTCATGGGGTTTGCTTGTGCCATAATTCTTCCCTTGCCGTAGATATTAGGCAGATACTACTATTTTACCGCTATTTTTTGATGAAAATTTTTATACTGGGAGTCTGCTGAGGTGTGATGAAAGACGGGATCAAAGTGATTGAGCAGAAATTGCATGCCTATCCTGATATAATTTTGTCCGACATAGCCATTCACCGTCTCTTGTTCCGTGATTTTTTGCACATAAATCAACTGCCTAATTCCCGCGCCTATATAAGGCACCACCCATTGTTGACTAAATATTCTGCCACGTAATGTTAGATTTATCGAGAGCGGATAATACGCTAATGTAACCTCTCCGCCACGCATATTATTCAATGGCAAATCGCCTTGACCTTTGCTATAGACATAACTTCCATCAAGACCAATTTCTAAAAAATGCAACACCCGGTAAGCAATGAGCTGAGATCCCATCGGTGAATACTGAGACCCATAATATTCGGCCCAATTTGCCAAATCGGGCTGGAAAAAACCCAATTTGGTTTCCGTTGTCCAACGAATATCAGGTCTTTTCATTTCTGCACTCGCTAAACTAACGGATAGCACGAACACCGTACTAAAAACCAAAAATCGAATCATCGTGACACCATCCAATAGATGGGAACACAAAAAATAAATAGCGAAAAAATAATAATTAACAAAAAATAAGATAAAAAGGCATGCATTATCCAAATGCAAGGCCACCGGAAATATCGTTGAGAAAATACGAATAGATATATTTTTGAGCATCGGATTCCCGTCGACTAATGCCGTCATTAATGGACTCGCAAAATAGTAAAGCTCTACCAATAGCTCACCGACAAGATTCGTGTTTAACACTTCATCGCGATATGCACGGATTTGATCTAACTCTTTGTCAGAATGAATGTCCAAATTTTCGATAAAACAATTTTTATCAACCAGGGCAGGATAAGCAATCACTCTTTCAGGAATCGCAAACACGACATCAGATAAACCGCTTTCCACTTCTTCTTGATATGTTGTCAGTTGAGCACTGTTTAGTAACGATTGATGCAATGGGATGTCAAAGAAAAATTGCCGAAAAAATTTTGGAAAAAGGTGCTGATTATTTGCTGGCGGTTAAAGAGAATCAACCTAATCTTTATGCCGCCATTGATTCACTATTCTTTGAGTCTGATGAGATGCTATTTGAACAGCATTTTCATGATTTTTCAGAGCAAACAAACAAAGGTCATGGCCGTTTGGAGACGAGACGTTGCTGGGTGTTTAACAAATGAGGTACATTAAGTTTCGATGTCAGTATTTGGAAGGGATTAGTGGCATTTGTCATCATTGAGTCAGAAAGAACGCTAAAGGATATCACGACGACAGAACATCGTTTATATATTACGAGTGATAAAAAGCCGCATTTCGTGACCCCTTTCTCAATATAACTGATTAACACGGATTTTCATGGCAGGAAATCCCCCCCCATTCAAATCGCTTAGGTGGTCGTGGCGGCCTTGATACTAAGTTCACGATATTGAACCAGGATATCTTCATATTGCTGTTATTTTGCGGGACTCTTCATGTTTGCATTATGCTAAATTGCTTTAACCCAGATATCTCATGAGTTATCCGGGTTAAGACAATGGTGGTAGAAAAGCAATATAACAAGCATTCGAACTTTCATTCACAAGCACTTTATTTTGCCGTTGTGAGGCTTTCATATTTGCGATTGTATTCTTTATCTTTTTATAAGCAGGATGGTGTTGACCAAGGCCTTTTGCGAACATACCTGTTTCAGTACAATGTTGTAAGTCACTCAGGTTATCCTTTGCATGATCAAATATTCTCACATTGTCGAACTGACTTAAGTCCTCATCAACACCGGAACAATCAAGTCCATTACAAGCAGCAAACGCGGAATTTATTGTGACAGAAAACAATACAACTAAGAAAAAACTTTTCATAAACTATCTCCATTAATGATTTATTGTTTACTACGATTTCACTCTCGATCAATTCGAGTTAAGGTGTAGCAGGTACATATCCTGATAACCATTGGATGTCCTTTCCACCACACCCGCGCCGGGATCAAAATCAACGGTGTTCTTAAAGGTGCCTGTCAAAAAGAGATTACCATTTCCCGCCACATTCATTGAGCTAACCGTTTCCGTACTCGTACCACCCAATGATTGAGTCCACGCATAATCACCGTTTGCAAAGTATTTTGTTACAAAGACATCATAATTACCATTGGAGCTTTGCGTATCTTCAATCACCGCATCCGGGTTAAAGTCAATCGTTCCGGCATATGTTCCCGTGAGGTACAAGTTATTGGAGGCATCGAAACCAAAATCGGTCCCGCGCTTGTTGAGTTGGGTATTGCCATAACTACCATCGGTTAAACGGTAACTCAGAAAGGTTCCTCCGTTACTTCTCAGGTCTCCAATGCCATTACGGTCGTAGTCAACATTGCTGCCAGCATTCCCCAAGAGATGAACTCCGATGGATGTAGCTTGTAGTGCGTACACTCCATCATTCCCGGTTCCTCCAATAGGCCACACCCATCCCACGGTACCTTCGGTATTTAGTTTCATCACATAGACATCGGTACCCTCAGCCATATAGGTTTCCAGATTTCCATCTGCATTGCTGTCGTAGGGATCGAAATGCACTGTGTCTTTAAAAGTACCGGCGAGATAGATATTATCGAATGAATCTATTGCGAGTTCTAACCCACTCGCACCTAAATTGGTGCCCGATGTTGCATCGTACGTTGCACCATGAGTCCAGATGACACTGCCATCAGCAGGATCGATTTTTCGGAGGAGTGTTGTGGTAATTGTACTAGCGATATAAACATAACCTTGACTATCAACAACCACATCTTTCAAGTAATCATTACCGCCATGTTTCACCCATTGCAATTGTCCGTTGACATCCAGCTTGGCGTAGAATTGATCTCGACCAGAACCATATATTGATACGTATGACGATCCTGGATCAAAATCGGTTGTCCCGCTGAAATCACCAACGATATAAACATTGCCTTGTGCATCGGTCGCCGTAGCCGTGGCATAACCCCCATAGTAACCTTTGCTGCGCCAGGTCCATGCATAAGTTCCGTCGGCATTAATTTTTCGCACAAACGCGTCTTGGTAATATCCCGAGGTGTCTTCGTCTACTCCGGGGCTGGCGTCGAAGTCTAAGGTATAACGATAAGCTCCGGATTGATAGACGTTACCTGCACTGTCGGTGAATACATCTCTGACAACGTCGGAATAAATAGAATAGTCAGATACACCCAGTGTTTGCACGTAGCCGAAGGTTTGGGTATCCGAGACTGGATTGACCGTTAACACCGCCCCTGTACTGGTTGTGACACCCGCTGCATTACTGATAACAATTGTAAACACTACGTTATCATCTAACAGGTCAACGTTAATTAGTGTCAACCCACTACTGGTTTCACCGACTATGTCTACTCCATCACGTTGCCATTGATAAGTCATCGGCGCAGTACCTGTAGCAGTTACAGTAAAGATGGCTGAACTTCCTTCGTCTACAGTCACTGCGGTAGGTTGCGTGACGATAACGGGAGCTGTATCGGCAGGCGCAATGGTCACAACGACACTACTGCTGCTATTGGCCAGACCATCGGAAACAGTGAGATCAAACGTGTAGTTGGTGTCTGTTAATACGGTCGGTGCGGTAAAACTCGCAATCGCACTCGTCGCATCGGTAAGCACTATACTAGGGTCGACAGATACCCATGCATAGGTCAATGCATCGCCATCGGCATCACTTGAGGCACTGCCATCGAGCGTTACAATATCGCCTTCGGTTGCGTTAGTTATTGCTGTCGCACTCGCTACCGGCGTGGTATTCGCGTTGACGGTTAACAATGCGGTGTTACTGATAACAATCCCAACGGAATTCGTGATCACAACATTAATCATTGCGCCACTATCGATATTTGTTAGATTGCTTAAGGTCAGACTACTACCTGTTTCACCGACTATATCCAAACCATCGCGCTGCCATTGGTAAGTCATGGGTGCTGTTCCAGTGGCAACAACATTGAATGTGGCTATTCCTCCCTCGTCTACTGTGACATCTACGGGTTGGTTGACGATGCTTGGAGCTTCATCCTGTAGAACTTCAGAAAGTGAACTTAACTGGCTAATTGGACTGAGGTCGTCAATTTGATTATTGCGGATGTCAAGAAAAGTTAAATTTACAGCGGCCTCAAGACCGACTAAGCTTGTTATGCCATAATTAGATGCATCCAAATAGGTGACCTTTTCAAGTTCCCCTCGAGTGACTGTATCCATTTCACTTTTATTAAGTGCATTGTTAATAGCTGCTCTTAAATTTAAATCTTCAATAAAAATGACATCATGGGCACTCACGTTGTTAATCCCAGAAATTGTCGAAATTGTTTTCGCAGTTGTATAGACATTGCCATCCCAACTACCAGTTGGTAATTGAGCTTGTATTAAAAAATCATATAAAGCGCTTACCCTAGGTGATAAACCTTCATATTCGTAAAACACGGGTAATGTAGATGCAATATCCAATAGTTGAGAAGCTGTGCTTACTGTATTACCGAGATATACAATCCCATTATCAATAACAGTGGTAAGAGAGGGGACAAGACTTTTATACAAATTAAGTGTTTCTACAACCGTAGCGGTGATCATGATGTCACTAGTGGTACCACCTTCGACTCCCCAGCCACCATCGGGTAGTTGTGTATTTGTTAAAAAGGTCAACCCAGGGTTATAGTTAACGGATGAATTCGTTTTAATTAATGCATTTAATACGAGTGCCGTATCTAAAGCTGAAGACATATATTCTTCAGATAAACCCCAACCTTCACCCGACTCTATCTGTAACTGTTGCAAATAATCTACTTCGGTTTGAATCGAGCTGCCATGAGGATATAAAGCGATAATTTTTCGTGATATATAATCGATATTATCTGCGGAGTGATTTTCTAACCAGGTTATTGCTTGATAATAAGAATAGTATTTTTGGTTTAAAGCGTAGAGCGCTGTAGCGGCTTCCGCAGTGTATAAAACTTTAAGCTCTGGTTCGCCCCAACCACCATCAACCAATTGCTGTTGCTCCAGCCAATTTACTGCATTATTTTCTACTGTGGCAATATCTGCGTTTGCAGTTGAAAAAACAAACCATATGAGAGGAAAGATAAATAGTGCTTTTTTCATTTGTTTTATTCTCACCGTTGTTGAGTACTTTAAGCTATTTTAATGCTAATTACTCATATATTCAGCCAGTAAATATTTGATTCGTATTTGCTTATTTAGCTTCTTATTTTCTGTATAAATATGATGCGCGGCTAATCATCAATAATCCAAATAATATTCTAAACAAAACTGAAAAAGTTTCTTCTCTTGGGTTAGCTTCAATCAAGGTGGTGGACATAAAAGTAACTCCCATAAACCATAACAAACCGGCATCAAGTAAAGACAACAATCCCATGATCAAAAAAACATTTTTTATGTGTAACACAACTTATTTTCTATTTAAGTACATTGCTCGAGCTATCAATAAAAAACCAATAAAAACTCTAAAAAGTACCGGAATAATTTCTTCTTTGGGGTTAACGCCTCGAAGAATAGAAGATAAAACTGTATTTCCTGTAAACCATAATAAAGCTCCATCGCTCAAAGATAACAACCCAATCCCCAATAGTCCTTTTTCGTTGTCTAAAAATCTCATTACACTATTTATTTACTGTAAACTTCTCTAACCATATTTAGATTAGTTTTACCCGGATATAAAACAAATCTCCCAGACGCACCAGAACCCACTGAGGAATCAATTGTATTGAGCCACTTATCTTTCATTAAAGAAACTGCCGGCAGCATCTAATTCACCAAAGATATTTGATGCAACACCCTTTATTCTGTTTCAGTCTGGTCAATATCAATTCGAAATATCTTGTTTTTAACATGATGAAGCTCAACGAGCGAATCTTCCTTCAAATAACCACCACGAGAAATAGGAATACTATAAAAAGGGTTTGACACCGAATAACTAATTTCAAATATCTTTTTATCAACCTTAACTAAATCGCCAGGTGCACGTCCTGCCTTTGGCTGTTCCCGAAGAACTTTAACAATACCTCTCGTAATTTCGTGATTTAGCGAATAATATGGTTTTAAACGTTCGTTCCCCATGTTTATAATCTCTGGTATTGGAGGCAAAATCATCCATCCTGTAATCGAAATCAGTAATGCAACAAAAACTCGTGAATTCGTTTTTATAGTGAATTTTTTAAACAATGACACACATAAAACTAAAATTGAAATACTTCCCAACACCCCTAATACTATTTTAAATATTAGTAAATTGGATAAAACCCGAGGATTTAGATTGATCTCAAAAACTGTAATCATAATTTAATAAAATCTGTATTTTTCTTACTTGGAATTGACTCGCTGCAAATTATTTCCAGCCACCTGATATTTTTAGCTTTGCTGTTAATTTGACAAACTCTTTATCAACATTAGTAACAGCTATTAAAACACGATAATTCTGACTGTTACTCATATCAATTCCTTTAATGGCTCTGTATTCAATACTGAGCTGTCTTATTGGTGAAGCGCCTATAGAAAATGGAACAATTTTATTTTCAACATATTTATTTGCATATTTATAGTGCGCTAACCACTCGTTATCATTTGGATAAGATACGACCTGCTCTCGTTGCATTCTGAGCAAATGCTCGTTTAAATCAGATTTTTTTTTAAAAACCACAAAACCCGTCTTCTCATCAACTATTTCAACACTGACATTTGTACTAAGCTTTTCAAAGTTGGTTTTTTCATCACTATTAACGATTAAACTCACAAATGATGTTCTATTCTTAGTGTATAGGCTTCTAATTTTATACTCGTAATGTTTATTATTATCCAAATCAAATTCAGGAAGTTCAAGGTTGTAGCTATTTAATAAAAGCCCTTCAGAGTATATCAAAACTCCGTCCCCACTGTACTCTGACTTCTGCTGGCAACCAAAAAGTAAAAGTAATGCTAATACAGAAACATTTCTCAAAATGTTCTGGTCAACTCCAACCGGACACTTTCTTTAGAGAGTTTTCATAGTTAATTG
>CAZWUO010000195.1:0-7146 GCA_964636675.1 uncultured Ectothiorhodospiraceae bacterium | reverse complement strand
ATAGCTACTTTTACAGTGATTCACATAATGATTTGCCCCTACTTGAAAAGGTCGATAATCCGGTGGTTGTGGATGCCGATCCAATATTGTTAGCAGAAGCTAAAAAATGCAATTGGCCTAGCATGAGTTTTCGTTGAAAAAACCAGTTAGGTTAACTGGCCCTATATGCTACAAGGCGCTATATAGATTTGAGCAGCGAAATACGATCAGAGCAAATGAAGCGTTATCGATTCTGTCTAATGTATCTTTTCCGCTAACATATGGAATAAGTGTAATCGTTTCATTTATACCAAATGTTTTTTCAATTTCGTCATAGACACAGCTACAATTGGCTTCTTCATCAATATGTGCTGAGGATTCGCAGGCTGTTAAAAAGCCTAGTCTAACATCTTGATTTTGCGCGTAAGTTATTGGGTTACCGAAAAATATACACAGAACAAAAAGGATTGATTGATGATTTTTCATATTAATTCTCTGCCGTTTTGATGGGGCTTGTTAATCGAGTTAGCGGCTAGATGTAAACATCGAAGTGAGTAGACGGTCACATGAAAATTGTAAGCAAATTCAAATTGTACATTTTCTAGCATAAAACTATAAGGTAAACAATTGCTTGTAAGCTGTGTTTGCAGGCCTAAAGAAAAATAAACTGCAGAGAAATGTAGAAATATTGCTCAGTTAATGCTAATATATGGGAAATATTCCCTCTTTTTTATCAGAGTTGATACATCCATGCGTGATAAGGCTTCCCCACAGACTGCTTTGATTGGCGTGTTAACGCATTTGCTAAAACCGTTGGTGCGCCTGCTTATTCACTACCAAATTACGTTTCCGTATATTTCAAACTTATTAAAATCTATTTACGTGGAAGTTGCGGAAGAATCATTTCCAGTCGGCAATAAACGACCAACAGATAGTCGTTTGTCGCTGTTGACGGGAGTGCATCGAAAAGATGTTAGGCGTTTAAGAGCTGAAAGTTTGTCTAACAATGATAATGATGTAGTTGCTGATCCGGGTTCGCTGGGGGCTCAAGTTGTATCGGCGTGGTTGAGCCTTCCTGAATACTCAAGCAAACATGGCGAAGCTTTAGCCTTGCATCGACTAGCGGCTGCAGGAGAACCTAGTTTTGAGTCTCTCGTGGAGAAAATCAGTCGGCAAGATCTGCGTTCTCGTTCATTGTTGGATGAGTGGCTACGCATGAAAATGGTAAACATTGATGCGCAGGATAAAGTGCATCTTGTGCAAGATGCATTTCTACCGGATGAAAATTTTGATGCTAAAGCCTATTTTTTTGGGCAACATCTCCACGATCATTTTTCTGCAAGCGCAAGCAATCTTATGGGCAATATGCCCCCGTATTTTGACCGCAGTGTTTATTTTAATAACTTGAGTGCGGAATCGATTACAGCACTGAAAACATATATTGACAAAAAAGGCATGCAGCTGATTAAGGAGATCAATCTACACGCCCGAGAAATGCAGAAAAAAGACAGTGATAGTAAATTGGCAAAATATAGATTTCGTTTTGGAGCTTATTATTTTGCAGAAGAGCAGAAAAATGCAAAAGGTATAAAAGATGAACAATAAAATGAGTTTAGCAATAAGTATATTATGCGTTCTCTTATTTCAGCTACCCTTGCATGTGGCCAACGCACAGGAGCAGGAGCCTGACGAAAGTGGTATCGGGGGTACGGGGCATGAAAGTCCTTTGTCATTGGATGATGCCATTTTTTCACGGCCAGAGTTACCTGAAATAAATGCAGCACCGGAAATTCCAGAATTAGCATCGCCTATCGATTTAGAGGGAGTGGAAGATGTTAGAACTTCCGATGATATGCAGCCAAGTGTGAACGATACCGCTCCGTGAATTATCTAAGATTAAGAAACCTCAATAATGTATAGCCTTTGCTGAGCATATCAATGTTAAGCAATGAGTCTGCAAAAAATAGGTAGATTATATCTTTATCGCTGAATTCTGTTTTTAAGGTTTGTATGACTTCACGTAATGTATTGTCACTTAAAATTGAGTTTGCACTCACTTTAAAAATGGCAATATTTTCACTTAACGAAGTATTGAGGACAATTTCAGCTTGTTCAATTAAATAGTCATTGGTTTTGCACTGCCAGCCTGGGGATTTAAAGTGTATCTGATTTTTAATTACTTTTTCTAAAGCTTGCCCTGATACCGTGGCTATGTTAGCCAGGTTTTCGTTGACTTCAAAAATAATTGGGTAATCTTCAGCGACATCATTAATAAATTCAGCAATTTTTTCGATGTCTAATGAAGACCAGTATTCATAAGGTATTAAGACGGTTTTAAATTGTCGTGCATAAAAACTTAGTCGCCAGTCTGCAGGTAGATCTTTATCGTAATATGAATGAAGCCAGTCTGGGTGATCCCAGCCACAGGCGCCTATATACATCAACATATGTTTATCAACATTTATGCAGCCACGCTATCTTTCATACCTGTTTTTCATACCCTTATCTCTCTACCTATGTGCATCCAATTTTCTCAGTGAAGGGATTCTAAACCAAAAATTAAGTCTTTGGAAAGGATTTTAGCTGGTTAATATAGGCTTTGTCTTCAGAGCGCAAATGTAAAGTGTTCAATCAATGCGCCAGGTACTACTGCACTATTCTCTGACCGTCGTTCATAAGTGCTGGTATCAAGAATTTTCTCAGTTTCTTCTGTCAGGTCAATCCTTCTTTGAGCATTTTCAGCAAGGGTGTTTGCGATGTACGATGGCTTTTCAACCCAAAACCACCCCAGCTCAATAGGTGTAAGAGTTCGTTTAGTGCGCTAGGCGTCAGAAAAACGCGGTAGCGTCCTGGGGCTATGATTTTGGGTTTTTGCGCGAGCAATGGAAGGGTTTGCCGTGCGAATTCAATTTTTTGTTGAAATTGAGTTTTACATTGGGATAAATCAGTTTCGATATCACCGGATAATTGCAAACTAGCGCTATTTTGTCGATTATGTAGAATCAGATCGAGTTTCAGATTTTGTTGTCTTACAAATCCTGCTTGTCGAATTTTATTGTTATTAAAACGCGAAAAATCAGAATCTTCTCCCTGATAATTTATTAACAAGGTCTCTGATGCTTGCAGCGAGGTAAATATTTTTTGGCTTAATTCGCGAAAATAATTTTCCACTTTTTATTGACCTCCGAATACTTCGATGTTGTCAAATACACAGGCAGGAGATGCGTGTCCGACATGAATCACTTGGTTGGGTTCGCCCTTACCACAATAAGGTGTGCCCCAGATCTCAAAGGTCGAGGTATCGCCGACGGCGCTAAGGTTTCGCCAGAAATTGGCTGAAATACCACGATAACCTGGATTACGTACGTGTTCTTTTAGCTCACCGTCTTTTATGATTCTGCCAAGTTCGCAACCGAATTGAAATTTATTCCGGCTATCGTCGATTGACCAAGATTTATTGGTATCCATAAGCACGCCATTTTCAATTGAAGAAATCAGCTGGTTAAGGCTTTGATCTCCAGGTTCTAGATTTAGATTGGCCATTCTGTCCATGGCTGGGCGGTTCCAGTCCACAATGTGCTCTAGGGAGCGCCGAGGGATCGAAAATAGGATAAGATTTACTGAGATTTAGCCACTGCAACGCTTGCTGTACTGCGCACTCAAAGCCTGCTTTTGTGAGCTGATTGGTTGCTGCATATGCAACGCCCCCTTGATGTGTGAGCTTGAAATGGACTTGCGTGTTGACTCTTAGCTATTTTTGCATTAGTCTTTTTGTTACACCTGTGGTGTATGCGCTGATTTGTACCGGATTGCGGGCGCTTTATAAATTCTGCTAAACAGGCTGCAACCTGCTTTAGCATTGGCTTAGTGGGTTTTTTTGTGTCCGCTGAAAATTTGCGGGGATTATTGATGAAAGAAGATACAGATAGCTACGAATTAGAAACCTTAGCGGTACGTGCGGGTCAAGTACGTACTTCGGAATGGGAGCAATCAGAGCCTATTTTTCCCACATCGAGTTATTGCTTTCGCAGTGCGGAGCAGGCCGCTGCTCGATTTAGTGGTGAAGAACCGGGTAATATTTATTCGCGCTTTACCAATCCAACGGTTAGAACTTTTGAAACACGCTTGGCGGCATTGGAAGCGGGGGAATCATGTGTTGCGACATCTTCTGGTATGGCCGCTATTATGGCAACTTGTTATAGTTTGTTAAAAGCGGGCGATCATATTGTTTCATCGCGTTCGATTTTTGGAACCTCAGTCGTTTTTTTTAATAATTTCCTGGCTAAGTTTGGGGTCGATATTTCCTATGTTTCATTAACCGACCTCGCTGCATGGGAAGCCGCCATACGACCAAATACCCGATTTTTGTTTTTGGAAACGCCATCAAATCCGTTGACTGAAATAGCAGATATTAAAGTATTGGCAGAACTAGCGCATAATAAGGACTGTTTATTGGTGGTCGATAATTGTTTTTGTACGCCTGTTTTACAGCAGCCACTACTTTTGGGTGCCGATATCGTTATCCACTCTGCGACAAAATATCTGGATGGTCAAGGACGTTGCATCGGTGGGGCAGTGGTCGGAAATGAAGAGCTGGTTGGTGCACAAGTTTATAGTTTTCTACGTTCAGCTGGGCCGACGATGAGCCCGTTTAATGCATGGGTATTTTTAAAAGGTTTGGAAACCTTGCAAATACGCATGCGCGCGCATTGTGAAAATGCGTTAATTTTAGCCGGTTGGTTAGAGCAGCACGCAAGTGTTAACGTGGTGCATTACCCGGGTTTAATAAATCATGCTCAGCATGCGCTTGCCAAGTCGCAACAGTTAGGTTTTGGCGGGGTTTTGTCGTTTGTGGTTGCTGGAGGACAGGCTGCAGCGTGGAAAGTTATTAACGCCACCAAGTTGCTATCAATTACCGCCAATTTAGGGGATACAAAAACGACGATTACGCATCCGGCGACGACCACGCATGGACGCTTAAGTCCTGAAGACAAACAAATAGCGGGTATTGAGGATGGTTTAATTCGGATTGCGGTGGGTCTAGAAAATATCCAAGATATTAAAAATGATTTAATGAAGGGACTATGAGGAAGGGACTATGTTCGGAATAATGGCACGAATTGAAAACTTGATACTCACGGTGTGGGTTGGTGGCTTAATCTCTATCGGCTATGTAGCGGTTCCCGTTTTGTTTAAAACACTAGAAGACAGATCGATGGCGGGCGACATAGCTGGCACTATGTTTACGGTCGTTAGCGTGATTGGTGCAGTTTGTGGTTTCATTTTGCTACTTTCTATGTGGCGACACCTCGGTAAGAATAAATTTAAACATTGGCGATTTTGGACGGTCATTATAATGCTGATTTTGGTTTTAATTGGAGCGGTGGTATTACAGCCCATCATGGCGAATATAAAGCAAGATGGCCTGGTTGAGGGCAGTGAGGCTGTGGCTCAGTTTGCTAAATTGCATGGTATTTCCGCCATATTGTATTTGGCCACTGTTATCCTTGGGAGCATTTTAGTTATGGCGGGTTCACGATCAAAAAAAACGATTAAGACGATGTCGGACATTCATAAACTTTAAATTCATAGGGAATACTTATTTGCATCAGATGCTTTAAAAAGCACCATGATGTGGCCTATGGTCTGAACGATTTCACCGCTTGTTTTAAGTTGGATTTCATTGATCATTTGCAGTCTATCTTTTTTTTCTGCAGCGCCGATTTTGATTTTAATCAATTCGTGATGTGCTAGGGATTGTATTATTTCTTTGTATACTGATTCTGTAAGCCCTGAGCCTCCCACGATAATGACCGGTTTAAGCTTGTGTGCAGATTTGCGTAGGAGATTTTTTTGTTTTCCAGTGAGAGGCATAAGTTATGACCGTAAATAATAAAGAGTCGCATAGTGTACCGCATAATAAACAAGGTACTAGCGTTAATGCGAGTCCTTATAACCACGTTAAATTTGATTTAGGGATTATCCTGATACTGGCAGTATTTGTATTAGTGGTTGTGAGTGCGGCAGAGCCGCGTTTTTTTGGCCAAATTTTATATTTGGCGGGATTTGGTTTAGTCAGTATGGTGTGGCTGGTGGTTAAGATTAGGCGTGTTACACGATCATTAGAAATTGATGCAACAGGATCTAATGGCGAAATCTAAATCATCAGAATGGATGCGGCGGCATGTCTCGGATGTTTTTGTTAAGCAAGCCCAGCTGCAAGGTTACCGTTCTAGAGCGGCTTTTAAATTGCTTGAGATCCAAGCAAAAGACAAAATTGTCAAACCCGGAATGACGGTTATTGATCTTGGTGCTGCTCCTGGTGGATGGACGCAAGTTGTTGCGAATATGCTAGGAGACAACGGCAGAGTAATTGCAACTGACCTATTGCCCATGGATTCATATCCGAATGTAGAATTTTTTCAAGGTGACTTCCGCGAACCGGAAGTGTTTGATCAGATTCAACAATTACTGGGCGATAAAAAAGCTGACCTTGTAATATCGGATATGGCACCCAATATAAGTGGGATTAAGGCTATTGATCAACCTAAGGCAATGTATCTTGCGGAACTCGCATTAGATCTCGCCGTCAAGATGTTAAAACCCGAGGGCGATTTTTTAGTCAAAGTATTTCAGGGTGAAGGCATAGATTCATTTCGACGTGAAACTATGACCATTTTTTCTCAAGTAATGACCAGAAAGCCGCAAGCATCACGTGCAGAAAGTCGAGAGGTTTATTTATTGGGGCGTAAACGAATTGTCTAGGCTGTATTTGTATAGTAGAGTTAAACGCTTAACTAGATGGTAATATAATTGAAACAATAGTGTGTTTATGGGTTTATTATAGTGTGTCTAGTTTGCAAGAATTTGATGCTTGGCTGACTTGATTATTAGATCTGAAGCGAAGGTCTAAATTTATAAAGTCATCTTAAATAGTGAGGGTTTTACATTGAACGAAATGGCTAAGAATATCATTCTTTGGGTTGTCATCGCGATTGTATTGATGGCCGTGTTCAATAGTTTTGCTCCGCAGAAAAGATCATCCAAACACATGGAATATTCACAATTCATTCAGAATGTGAATAACGGTCAAGTTCAGCGGGTTCTTATCGAAGGGCGAAATATCCAAGGTGCGAAGCAAACCGGCGAACGATTTATGACCTATAG
>CAZWUO010000194.1:0-7203 GCA_964636675.1 uncultured Ectothiorhodospiraceae bacterium | reverse complement strand
GGTATTTTAAGGCCCCCGTCATATTGGTTACTTTGGGTTGGCCAAAGGTGATGACTTTATTGAGCGGGTATTTGTTTTGCTCTAAATGCATAGCAATGATTAAAGCAACACTTCCTCCTAGGCTATGCCCGGTTGTAGAAATTTGATAATTTTTTTTCAAATGAGGGGTGATTTTGTTAAAAATATCCTTTGCTGCAAATGCAAACCCCTCATGTAGTTTTATCTTGAGGGCTGGGCTTGGCATGAGTTTATGGTTAAGGTCAACGAGTGCATTTTCAATATTTGCGGTTCCTCTAACAATAATGATCTGTTCCTTTTTTTTATGATGGCTCAGCAGAAAATAGAGGACTTCAATATCTGTTATGGTTTGGTATTGGCTTATCACCCAGCCATCTTTCTCTACGAGCTCATAAACATGCTTTTTATTTTGATAGGCCGCGTGGGAGAGCAAAGCAAATGTTTGATATTCACTAAAAGAGGTTTGTTCTGTGGCTAAGGAATGGGAGAGAAAAACGAAAAAAAATATTGCACTATAAATGAGCAATGAAATTCGGTTGGATTTTTTTACGGTCATTTTTGCATGCCTCGTATTAAAGTGAGTTTCAATTTAACGCCGTTTATGCTCGCTAGATGATTTAATCAGAGGTTCCCTAGCCGTTTAATAAATCTTTAATATTAGCGAGGTGAGCATGTCCGCGTTCTTTTTCTTCTTCGGGGTTGCTGTTGATAGTGCGGCCTCGCCATTCGATGTCTTCTTGCGGTAATTCATCGAGAAAGCGGCTGGGTTCACATTCGATAATTTCGCCGTATTTTCGGCGTTTTGCCGCATAAGTAAAGGTTAGTGAGCGTTGGGCGCGCGTGATGCCTACATAAGCCAAACGTCTTTCTTCTTCTAAGCTTTCCTCACTCATGCTGTTTTTATGCGGTAATATTTCTTCTTCCATGCCAATGATGAAAACATGGGGGAATTCTAAGCCTTTGACGGCGTGTAAGGTCATCATGCTTACGCTGTCGTCTGCGTTTTCTTCGCCTTGTTTTTCGAGCATGTTGATGAGTGAAAGATGGTTTGTCAATTCGGTTAAGCTTTTTTCGTCGTCATCATTTTGCTGAATATTATCGATCCAATCGAGTAATTCGTTGACGTTTTCCATGCGTTTTTCCGCGTTGCGCAAATCGGGGCTGGTATCTTTTAGCCAGTCTTCATAACGCAGGTCGATCATCATTTCGCGTAATGCAGTGCTTATGTTTGCGTTTTCTGCTTGATGACGAATGCGGTCTAGCCATGCAGTAAATTGAGTTATGTTTTTATACGCTTTATCGGACAGTGCTTGTTGCAATCCTATTTCTAAGCTTGCGTTATATAAACTGCAATTTCTGGTTTTTGCATAATTGGCGAGTTTTTCGATGGTGTTAATGCCGATTTCTCTACGTGGTGTATTGACAATTCTTAAAAAAGCCATGTCATCATCTGGGTTTCCAAGTATGCGCAAGTAAGCCATGATATCTTTCACTTCTGCGGCGTCGAAGAATGAGTTGCCACCACTTATGAAATAGGCGACGCGATGTTCTCTAAATATTTTTTCGATAAGTCGAGATTGGTAGTTACTGCGATACAAAACTGCGTAGTCACGAAAGCTTGTGCGATTTTGGAATTTGTGACTGAGCAGTTCATTGACGACTTGTTCTGCTTCATGTTCTTCATTGCGACAGCTGATAATGCGAATAGGGTCGCCGTGGCCGAGTTCGCTCCAGAGCTTTTTTTCGTATTGATGGGGATTGTTTGCGATCAATACGTTAGCAGTATTTAATATGCGCAACATCGAGCGGTAATTTTGCTCTAGTTTTATCACTTTGAGGCCTGGGAAGTCTTGTTCTAAGGCGCCTAAGTTTTCGGGTCTTGCTCCGCGCCATGCATATATCGACTGATCGTCGTCGCCTACCACGGTTAAGCAGCCGCGATGACCTACGAGTAGTTTGATAAAGTCGTATTGACATTGGTTAGTATCTTGGCATTCATCGACTAATAAATAGCGTAATTTATTTTGCCAGTGCTCTAAGGTTTCTGGGTTTTTTTTGAGGACGGATACTGGCAAGAAAATTAAGTCGTCAAAGTCAACGGAGTTATAAGTGCGCAGGGTTTTTTGGTATTGCTCATAGATGCTGGCTGCGAGTTTTTCTTGCGGTTCTTCTGCAATGTCTATGGCTTGCTGGGGAAAGATGAAATCATTTTTCCAGGCAGAAATTTTCCACTGAATTTGTTTTACGATGTCCATATCGCTACCACCTAAGGTGGACATGATTTCTTTAATAATGGATTGCGCGTCAGAGGTGTCAGCGATAGAAAAGCCTTTGCGTAAATCGACTTGTTTGAATTCTCGTTTTAGCAGATTGAGACCCAAGGTGTGAAATGTAGAAACTTTTAAGCCATAGGCTTCTTTACCGGAAAGCATTTCGCTAACCCGTTTTTTCATTTCTTTGGCAGCTTTATTGGTAAAGGTGACGGCAGCGATGTTTATCGCTTTGTGGCCACACTCCTTTACCAGATAAGAAATTTTCTGGGTGATGACGCGGGTTTTTCCACTGCCTGCACCGGCGAGCACTAATAATGGGCCATCGATATATTGCACTGCGGCTTTTTGACGTTTATTTAATTGGGGCATGATTTTTCAAGCTTAAAACGGGAGGTGTATTTTAGTCAAATTAAATGCGGCTGTCGTTATAAACCGCTCGAGTTTAGGTTACTTGTTGTTTTTTATAAGTATTAATGGAGAATTCTATGGGCGTTTCTAAGTGTTGCAGCTGTCCTATGTTGAGCGCTGTTTGTTGGTTGATATTCCAATAATAGGGAGTCATGGCGAGTAGGTTTTTGATGTCAGTTGTGTTGTTGAGTGCTAGCTGGCTGGCTACCAGTTCGCAGGACTCGACACTAAAGCCCATAGGTACGGCTTCGTCTTCGTCATGATAACAAGGCGTTTGATAGATTAATTGTTTTAAACCAAAGAGATGTTTAGGGCCAGGGACGGCTTTGACTAAAAGACCACCGGGGCGCAATACTCGCAGAGCTTCTTGTATATCTAAGGGGGCGAAGATGTTCAATGCAAGATCCACCGTTTGGTTCTCTAGCGGCAAATCATGGCTGCTGGCCACGATGTATTGAGTGTTACTGCTATCTTGTTTGGCGGCTTGTTGGATGGCAGGTTTTGAGATGTCGAGTCCTATGGCGTTGATGTTTTCACTGGTTTTGGCTTGGCATATTTTCTGGGTTAATTCGCGCAGATAATAGCCTTCACCGCAGCCGATATCCAGTATCGAGAGTTGCGATTGATTTGCCGTAGCGTGGGATAGTCGTTGTTGCAGTGCGGCGACGAGTGGATTGTAGAATCCTTTGCTTAGAAAATCACGCCGACTGGACACCATGCCTTTTTCATCGCCGGGGTTTAGCGATTTTTTATGCTGCACCAATAATAGATTGACGTAACCTTCTTTGGCTTTGTCAAAGGCGTGCGCTTGATCACAGACAAAGCGTGATTCTTCATTGTTAAGTGTGTGTTGGCAAACAGGGCATTTAAACATGGGATTTATTTTACTCAATGGTTGGTATGAGGAGCAATATAGGTGCCTAGGAATCGAGCTTTGGCTGTATTCGGCGAGCGTTTCTGGCGCGTAAGTCTGCTCGACTGTGGATTCTAAGTCGTGCTGACATTAAGTTTTGTCGCGCTGTCGATAAGAGAGTGCTTCAGTAAGATGCTTGCTCTGAATGTGTTCTGTGTTTGCCAGGTCTGCAATGGTGCGGGCTACCTTTAATATTTTATGGTAGGCACGGAATGAGAGATTCAAGCGATCGATGGCCATGCTCAATAATGCTTCGTCTTGGGGGCTTATTTGACAATGGGTTTTAATCATCTGGGTATCTAGATGGGCATTTGATCTTTGGCAGCGGGTCAGCTGTATGGCGTGTGCTTGCTGAACTTTCAATGCGACATGTTGGCTGGTTTCTGTGGGTTGCGCGCTATCATTAGGCTTATTTTTTAGTTGTTCTACCGGCACTCTTGGGACTTCAATGTGCATATCGATACGGTCGAGCAAGGGGCCGGAAATTTTGTTTTGATAGCGCTGCACTTGCTCGCTGGTGCAATGGCATTTTCCATTACTGTCGCCAAGATAACCGCAGGGGCAAGGATTCATCGCGGCCACTAATTGAAAACGCGCAGGAAACTCTGCTTGACGAGCGGCGCGGGAGATAATAATTTTTCCAGCTTCTAGGGGTTCGCGCAATACCTCAAGGACTTTGCGATCGTATTCGGGGAGTTCGTCGAGGAATAATACGCCATTGTGCGCGAGAGATATTTCGCCGGGTTTAGGGTTGCCGCCGCCGCCGACCAAGGCCACCCCAGACGCCGTGTGGTGCGGGGCTCTAAAGGGTCGAATAGCCCATTGTGCTGGCTGAAAGCCTTGCTTGCTAATGGATAAAATAGCAGCGGTTGCTATCGCTTCCTCTTGAGTCATCGGCGGTAAGATGCTGGGCAATCGGCTGGCTAACATGGTTTTACCAGAGCCAGGTGGGCCGATCATGAGTAAGTTATGGCCGCCTGCAGCCGCGATGGTGAGCGCGCGTTTGGCGTGTTGCTGACCGCTGATGTCGGCGAGATCCTGGGGTGGCTTCGGATGGAGTTCTTGACGCTTATTAGGCGTGCATGGACTCAGCGTTTGCTGACCGTGTAAATAACTGCAAACCGCTAACAGGTTCTCGCTGACGAGCAGGTGTTGTGCGCCAATGAGTGCGGCTTCTTGCGCGTTTTCCAGTGGAATAATGGCCTTGCGGTTTGCTTGCTGAGATTGAATGGCAAAAGGTATTACTCCCTTAACCGGTCGTAGTTTTCCGCTGAGAGCGAGTTCGCCGATAAATTCAAATTCGCTGAGACGCGCCTGAGGTATTTGTTCGGACGCCGCGAGAATGCCGAGTGCTATAGGCAGGTCAAATCGCCCACCCTCTTTGGGTAGGTCGGCCGGTGCAAGATTAATGATGATTCTGCGTTTTGGAAATTTGAATCCGCAATTAATAATGGCGGCGCGTACACGGTCTTTGCTTTCTTTTACTGCTGCCTCGGGGAGCCCTACGATTGAGAGCGCGGGCAGCCCATTTGCGATATGGACTTCAACCGTAACCAGGGGTGACTCAACGCCGATGGCGGCGCGACTGTAGACGATGGCGAGTGACATTATTTTTATTATTTTTATTTATCTTTCTTTCCGCCGTTAGTGGGGGTGTACTGAAGGCGGTATTGATTAACGAATATTTGCTATTGATAGCGATGGCTGGATTGAGTCATCAATGTTTCTCGTTATTGCTTGAGTTCAGTTGATCTTCCAATGGTTTGATTTTGGCCTCGAGTGCTTCGAGTTTCATTCGAGTGCGTGCGAGTACTTCGCTTTGCACATCAAATTCCTCTCTGGTCACTAGGTCTAGCTTGCCGAGTCCGGTTTGCACGGCTGCTCTGACATGCTTTTCAATGTCTTCTTGTATTTCTAATATGCCACTGGGCAGGTTTTCTGAAATCTTTTTTGCGACATCATCTAATATTTTGGGGTTAAACATGAGTGGCTCCTGAAATAAGCAGTTTTCTCAGTCTAAGAGTTTAACCTAGATTGCGTAGTTGGACGAGTTGCAGTGTGAGATCTTTGCACGAGTCGATTTTCCACGAGATGGTAATGTCACCGATGACAGGGATGTTTTAATCTCCATTATGGCTTGGTCTTGCACCAAAAGAGTGCTTTCTCGGTGTTAATTTCCACACGATAGTGCAGTTATTTTTTGGATTAAGCCTCTTAATGAGTGCTTTCTATCTGTTTTGTATATGTATTTTTGTGTGGCACATGGGCTGCACTCCTTGCAAGCAATGCAATGCGTGTTGCTTTAATCCCTAAGAAATTGGTTTGACCTTGATCTGTTAAGTCATCCTGTATTCAGGGTGTAAGATTTTGATCTGCCAAGCGAATAAAAATTCTCGGGAAATTTAGAGTGATTCCCGAGAATATAATGTGGTTGATGTACTCGGGCTTGTTGACGTTTCATTTTCAGGCGTAACAGTGACAAAAGTGAAGTGTCAACAGGCCCTAGGTTGTAAGTTAATGCAAAGCTACCAGCTGTTTAAGAGGGTGGCTCTTAAAAATAATTTAGAGAGGTGAATATGAAACTAGTGACGGCAGTTATTAAGCCCTTCAAGCTAGATGACGTAAGAGAAGCCCTGTCAGAGATAGGTGTGCAAGGAATTACGGTCACAGAGGTTAAGGGATTTGGGCGCCAAAAAGGGCATACCGAACTCTATCGAGGTGCTGAATATGTGGTTGATTTTCTTCCAAAAGTGAAAATTGAAGCGGCCATTGATGATGCATTATTAGACCAGGTAAAAGAAGCCATTACTACGGCTGCACGTACTGGAAAAATTGGTGACGGGAAAATTTTTGTCTATGACGTTTCCGAGGTTATTCGAATTCGTACCGGTGAAACAGGTACTGAAGCATTATAAAAAATAAATAAGAGGATATTGTTGTGGAAGCTATAAAAGAACTGAGTTATGCAGTAGACACGTTCTACTTTCTGATATCAGGAGTCCTCGTCATGTGGATGGCGGCGGGTTTTGCGATGTTAGAAGCGGGTATGGTGCGCGCTAAGAATACGGCCGAAATTCTCATTAAGAATATCTCGCTGTTTGCGATTGCTTGTATTATGTACATGTTAGTGGGTTATAGCATCATGTATGGAGCATCCGATAGTTCTATCATCCCTAATTTTGGATTTTTGATTAAAGCTGAAAATGACCTGGCGTCTGTTCTCGCCGGTGGCGAAGGCGCGCCTTATTATTCGGTAATGTCAGATTTCTTTTTCCAAGTGGTTTTTGTTGCTACGGCAATGTCGATTGTTTCCGGCGCGGTTGCTGAGCGTATGAAGCTATGGGCCTTTTTGGCATTTGCTGTAGTAATGACGGGTTTTATTTATCCGGTGCAAGGCTTCTGGAAATGGGGCGGTGGTTTCTTGGATGTGGCAGGTTTCCAAGATTTCGCAGGATCGGGTGTGGTGCACATGTGTGGTGCAGCTGCGGCCTTAGCCGGTGTGTTGGTTCTCGGGGCGCGGAAAGGTAAGTACGGAAAAATGGTGAAGTGAATGCCATTCCGGGTGCCAACATGCCATTAGCGACCTTGGGT
>CAZWUO010000193.1:0-7219 GCA_964636675.1 uncultured Ectothiorhodospiraceae bacterium | reverse complement strand
GCAAGGGGGAAATTTCCACCTCGGATCAGGTTGGCGATCTTAAAGGAGGTGATGTGAGCATTGAGTATACCTAGTACATTGCGTAGCTGAACATTAGTCGTCGTCATGTCGTTTGCGGTTTGTCGGGTAAATTGAAAAGGTTTAGAAAACTTATGGAGTACGGCGATACAACGTCGATAAGATTGGCTCATACTCATCGTCTCTTGCCCCCATCCTTAGTGGTATTGTTGTTATGCCAAGCAGTAAATAATAATTTACAAATCAGTCTACCCAAGAGACACTTGTTGTCAACTATTATTTACACAGAAAAACTGTCAGGAATGATAGGAAGACAGAAAAACAAACTTTTGATTGGATAAAAACACTTTTTTTTTCAAAAACTTCAGGAGAACGCCCTTGTCCTGTATCACTAGCTTGGAAATATTTATGTAATTTAATATTTCCTTAGTCGACAAAGTCGCGATCTTTTTCCTCAAAATTCTCTATTTGATATTGGATACCGTAGTAATTCGCCAAGCGGTTCAATACTATAATGCATACACTCTTACCATGTTCAACATTCATAATATATGTATGACTGATCCCAGTTTCTGCGGCCAATTGTCGTAAGCTGATTTTCCCACGATTTTTAAGCTCAGAACGAATCATCTCTTCCAGTTCGTAAAGGGTAGTTGCTCGCTTTGTGGGCTTACGCTGCCGATATTGGGTAATTTCGGTAATTTCTGCAGTACTCATGCTGGATGCCTCCATATATTTATGATTCGTCCACCTGTTTTAACAAGAAGAGTTTACCTGTTTTGGCCGAATCGGCAAAGCCTACGTTGCCATTCCATTGCTGGGGAATACGAATGGTACCAAAGACAGTATCCCATAAGCAGGTTGCATAATTATAGCGATGCAACCCTTTTTGATGGTGAACCAGGTGCATTTCGGGGATCTGTATAATGTAACCTATCCAGCGATATCGTCGAGGCGTTTGGATATTTGAGTGGTGAAAAATCTCTAAACTAGCTTCAATGGCCAACGCCATCGCCACAACCTCGATCGATGCACCGAATAAAACCTTACCTAATAGAATGATATAAATCGTATTGGCGAATATCTCCAACGGATGCCGGTAAAACGCCACCAAGGTTTCCATATGAGAAGGTGAATGGTGAAAACGGTGTAGGCAACGCCAGAGAAGATGGCTGGCATGTTTCCAACGATGGAACCAGTAGTTGCCCAAAGAGTAGGCTACATAAAATACAAGCACTTGATAACCCATCGTCATCCCATCTAAGGATAACAGGGCAGTGCCATCGACGGTAACCCAAACATAGGCCAACAGCTTAAGCCAAACTAATGAAAATAAAGCGATGCCACAAAACCACACATTCCAATAAGGAACGACCTCATGAATACGTGCGGGAAAACGCCGCTCAAGAAGAAAAAACAACAACAATAAGATAATTTCTGCGACTCCGAGAAGTATTAACATGCGGGTCTCCTGTGCTCGTAAGTGGTTGAAATTTGCTCTAGAGGCATTAACAAGGGATTAATAAAAATTGTTATAAACAATATTCTATAGAGGTAAAAAAACTATCAAGGCCCCGATTGCCCTGACCAATTAGGTGAAATGAAATGCCTGTATCTATTCTAAATATCCGCTATAATTAGCGCTCTTTTTTTACCTTACTCGATAAATTCACCATGCTATTTTCATCTTTAGACCTTGCTCCCGAAATTCAACAAGCCCTAGACGCCCGCGGTTACCGCCAAATGACGCCAATTCAACAACAGGCGATTATTCCTGCACGGCGTGGCAAAGATCTACTCGCCAATGCCCAAACAGGCACCGGGAAAACCGCCGCATTTGCGCTGCCCATTCTGCAACAAATGCACGACCATCCAAAACCCACAATACCTCACAAGGCACGTACCTTAATATTAACCCCCACCCGAGAACTCGCGGCACAGCTCGCAGAAACCATTCAAGCTTATGCGCAGTTTTTGCCATTCACGTTCAGTGTACTCTACGGCGGCGTTAAAATAAGTGCGCAAGAAAATAAACTTAAAACCGGTGTCGACATCATTATTGCCACTCCCGGTCGTCTGTTAGAACATATCGAACAAGGCAATATCAATCTCAGCAATGTCGAGTTTGTCGTCATCGATGAAGCAGATCGAATGCTCGACATGGGCTTTATCGCTGATGTTCAGTCCCTGTTACAGAAAACAAAAAAAGAGCACCAAACCTTATTTTTTTCCGCCACCATGTCGCAGCCGGTCAAAGAACTTGCGCACAAACTACTGCATAAATATGAAATAGTCAGTGTCGCCAAGCAAAATGCCGTTGCTGATACCATAGAGCATGTGATTTATCCCGTGGCAGAACAGCGTAAAGCCGAGTTATTGCTTGCCCTGATTGAGCAACACAACTGGTTTAAGGTACTCGTATTTACCAGCACCAAGGCACAAGCAGATGAACTCAAATCGAAGCTAAAACCCGCCAAGATTAAAACCGCGATTTGCCATGGCGATAAAAGCCAAGGCTCACGCCGCCGTGCCATCGCCGACTTCAAAAACGATAAAGTACAAGTACTCATTGCCACCGAAGTCGCCGCCCGTGGACTCGACATTCCATCATTAGAATACGTCGTTAACTATAATCTGCCCTATCTCGCAGAAGACTATGTGCATCGCGTCGGTCGTACCGGTCGTGCGGGATCACAAGGCCACGCCATTTCACTCGTGAGCCGGGAAGAAGAACGCTCACTGTCTAATATCGAGCGCCTAATTGGCGGTCGTATTAAACGCATCAAAGTGCCCGGTTACGAAGTCGGAGACCGTAAGGAACTGGTTAAAAAATTAGCGCAACATCGACGCCCACAACGTACTAACAAAATGAGCCAGACCCAAATTATGCGCAATAAATCGAGTCGGTCTAAATAAAATGCGTAATAACAAAAATACGACCTAATGCCTCTCTTATCCTCTTCTATCCTCGCAACCACTATTATTCTTATTTTAAATCAATGGGTTGGAGGAAATACATCACTGCTTAACAGGCCTCTTTTGTAACTTTCGCTGCAATGTTCTTCTGTGCATTCCCAACGCACGCGCTGATGCTGAAATATTTCCATTATACTCACGTAATACCTTTTGGATATGCTCCCATTCCATACGTTGTACAGAAAGCGGGGTTTCCGCAAGTTTTACTTGCTCATTCCCCTCCTCCTTACTAAAAGCAGCAACAATATCTTCAATTTCCGCGGGTTTAGTTAAGTAATGAATCGCTCCAAGCTTAATAGCCTCAACAGCTGTTGCAATACTTGCGTAACCCGTCAACATCACAACTCGAACCTGCGGGTATTCAGTTTTAATCTTTTTTACAACTGCAAGGCCTGATTCATCTCCAATGCACAAGTCCACTATGACATAATCAAAAACATGCGCTGCGCACTTCATCATCGCCGACACCAGGTCATACGCTGTAACCACTTGATAACCTTTACGCGCCAAACTACGAGAAAGTATCTCACAAAACACGTCATCGTCATCAACCAACAAAACCTGTTTTTTCGCCATCCACTAAGCCCTTCTAGAAACAACCAAAGGCACTACTATACGCGTAGTCATGCCTCCGCCATCACGATTGACTAAATTTAAAGTACCACCAAAACGCTCAATAATCGCATGGGACAAAAACAAACCAAGCCCAAGACCTTGGTTTCCCTGGCTAGACCGAGGCCTTCCTAAGCCCACTTTAAAATCCTTCGAGAACCCGTAACCACGATCACGAATTTCCATGACTAACTGTTCATTGTCCCAGCTGGCATCCCATTCAATATCTTCTGGCGAAACATCTGCGGCATTATCCAAAATATTCATAATTGCCTGGGTAAGCGTTCGATCATCAAGGATTTTAGCCACTAAATTGCTTCCACTCCAACAAGTCACGACATGCGCATCTGGGCGAACCGATTTCCATTCATTTAATAACAAAGTCAAATACGCCGACACTGTTGCAACACGCCCACTTGACACGTTAATTGCGCCGGCTGAAACGGACAAATTTGACAAGGCATTTTTACAACGATCGATTTGCAGCTTTAATAAATCAAGATCATTATTTACCTGTACAGGTGCGCTTACCAACTCATTTTTAAGCTCCGAAACCAGTAAGTTCATGGTGCCTAACGGTGTACCCAATTCATGTGCCGTACTGGCAGCGAGCGTACCTAACTCAATAATCTGCCGATCCCTTAAAGCCGCCTCTCTCGCTTTAATCAATTGATCCTCTTGCACGCGAATAGTTGCCCCCATTTTTACAACAAAATGTGCGACTAGCCCAGCACTGAGAACAAATGCCATCCACATACCAGCAACATGTAAATCCATATCATGCTCAGCACCCGTCATTTTCATTGGCATATATTGAAACATCAGAAAAGTATATGCAAAAACGGTTATCACAACAAAAATCCAAGCAAAACGCCTAGGCAATACGGTGACAGAAATAATCAACGGAAAAATGAATAACGTAATAAATGGATTAGACGCACCACCAGTAAAATATAAGACAATAGTTAACGCGCTAGTATCGATTAAAAGATGCCTAAAAATTTCGTTATCCGAAACATCGCTTGAGCACTTCAAACGACACCAAACAAAGGCATTTAATACCGTAAGCACAAAAACTTCTAATAATAACGGCACTAATTGAAGCTGCATATGCGCATACAAAGTTGCGACAAAAAAAGCAACAATTTGGGCTAAAATAAACAAGTTTCTTAAGAAAAATAAACGACGCAGATGGTGCGTATTTGCAACGATATCAACAGGTGGTGTCATCGTACTATTCTAAACTACTCTGGCTCATAAATGCGAGATCAAGGTTTTTTGCACTATACCCATCGTACTTGAGATTCAAGTATTAGGGTCTAAATTTCAATCACTACGGGTATATTGCCCCAGCAACGTTGTCACTACGGCATCGGCTTCAGGACTGTCCCACTCTCGACTGCCGATGAGGCGACCTGAGATTTTTCCGTCACGACCGATCAGATAACTCATAGGTAGACCAACCACCTCATAACGGTTTCTGACATCTCCCTCGGGGTCGAGCAATACGGGGTAACTTAATGCCAGCTTATCGACAAACGAAACCACCGGTTTACGGCTTCCCCTGTCTGCAGCAATGGCAATGATAACAAACCCCTGCGCTCGATAACGTTCCCACAACCGTTGCATCGCTGGCATCTCTTCTCGGCAAGGCGCACACCACGTCGCCCAGAAGTTAAGCAACACGACTTTGCCTTTATAATCTTTTAAGCGGGCTTCGCCATCCTTAAGTCTACTCAGGGTGAATGCTGGCGCCGGGAGGCGTACTTTAGGAACATCCACACCCAGTTCTGTGAAGGGGTCTGTAGCAGAAGCCGCCCCCATGGCAATGCTCAACAACATGCCCAGCGTGGACACGCTAACCCATCGATAAAACCGCTTGGGTTTACCAACCCTTTTAACGTGCATTGTTTTGCAAATAGCGCATAAGCATCTCTCTCTGCTCATCAGAAAATGCAGCCATATCGCGCTCGGTCATGCGCTGTTCCATAAGCACAAACAGGTGCTGCCACTCTGTAACAGTGTTGCGTTTGGGATGAGGTACTGCGTGGCAAGCGCCACATTTTTCGGCATAAAGCACCGCCGCAGGTGACTGAGCCATGGGAATAGGTGTCGGCCCACCCACACAGCCGGTAACAGTCACCCCCACCATGAATACCCAACATAGCGCTCTGTGCATGACAAACTTTCCTTTCATTTACGCATCTAGAAACCGAGACGGCTCTCTTTGGTTTTATGTTTAGTATGGCGAATACTGGCCTTCGTTGGGATCTCCCTATACCAGGTCAACATGACACGATACTTCTCTTCCAGTTGCGGGCCATTGAGGTGCTGATAAACAGGAACACCTACATCAATCTCAATGATATGCAAAGGCGCAGGCTGCCACTGCAAGCCCACGGTGGCTAACAGCTTGCGGCCACCATAGTTCTCGGTAAACCACAGGGGAGTCATGAAAGGTGAAGCAGGGTCATTTTTTGTTGCATGGCCTGAGAGGCCTGTTGTCGATTCATCCATCTCCCCGCGTATCTTCTCCCAATACCTACCATTGAGTTGAATCTGCGCCACTAAGTCATAACGAAACTGATACATGCCGTATAAATCGAAACGGAATTCATTGCCAAGGCGATAATCACGATCATTGTCATGGAGTCTGGCTGTATACATAGCATTTACTCCCCACCAATAGGGTGAGTTCGATGCCGAATAAACGACGCCAAGAGTGGGATCAAAGGTACCGGATCCAAGTTGCATACCATAAGGAAGTAATTCAGTCTGACGCATCGCCAATGGGTGATTAGAATTTTTCTCGTCGATGGAACCTGTGGGCAAACTCAGACCAAACATCAGCGAAACCTGACGCGTGGGTATGAGCGGATCATCAAAAAACAGGCGGTATTTACCCATCAGCATCGTGTCCGCAATACCGGATGACGCCATGGTAAAACCGTTTTCAGCCGTTGTGCCCTCCATCATGGAACTGAATTTCATGTCCATGCTGTGGTCTTTGTACATCAGCATCACAGCACCGAATAGGTCATCGCTAAAACTATAACCGGTGGTGACATTTAGCATTTGCATATCCATTGCCGTTGGCACAGCCATGAACTTACCCGTGGACTGCTGCTCCATCATCGGTGCACCAAGCAAACTATCAGCGCTCACAGCGTTGCGTCCATCTACCAACCCATCCATGGACATATACATAGGACTCATTTTAAAACGCAACTCCTTGGTCTCAGGTATCCCGGCACCCATAATATTCATCGGCATATTTCCGCCACATTTACCGCAACATAGCCCAACATAAGCCTGAACGGAAGGAAGATATATAAAAGCAAACAACAGCGTCATCGTCCTATAGAAAAGCAATTTCTGCATGCCACGCCCAGCCTCTTGAACGAATAAAAAATAAATTGGAAACAACAGATGGAGGTAGATACTAAGGGGTGGTGAAGCCATTGGGAATGTGACAAATTGTCGCGCGACAATTTGTCACACCCACCTACTTATCGCACCTGCAACTTGTCGCACCTACCACAAGTGGTCATTTATTCCAGATATACCCGTGGCGTTATAGATTTAGGTTTTTAGTGTACGTCATATTCCTTTC
>CAZWUO010000192.1:5186-7276 GCA_964636675.1 uncultured Ectothiorhodospiraceae bacterium | reverse complement strand
GTAGTAATCGTATTCTTCGCATCCTTCTGCCATACCATTTCACCGAAACCATTGTATCGATATTGCCAAAACCCAGCATTTGGATCATCCAAAGACAGCAACCGCCCAAATACGTCATAGTCCATTTTAACTATATATTTATCATCATTGGCTATTTTTACACTCGTTAGATTGCCTAGGGGATCATAGTCATAGATATTCACGATATTATTCGCATCTTTGGTTTCAATGACCCATCCTTTGCTATTGAAATAAGTTTCCTCCAATATTCCCACACCTGACTCTGATACTCCGCCATTTAAACCCTCGCGTATCCGCGTGGTTTTTGTTCCAATGCCCTTACGTGTTGCTCCGGAATAACCAATGAAGGTTCTTGTGGCATCAGGTGCTGTGATGACACTTGGACGTCCGAGAATATTGTAAATATATTCAGTTGCCAAAACAGTATCCTCTGATTTTGCATCGCAGTTATATTCAATAGTCTCCTTTCTTAAGCGGCCACGAAATTGTCCCGTTTCGTAGTAGATCTTGCTTTTGCAGATATTAGTTCCATCCATATTCTGAGTTCGGGTCACTCGTTCACGTTTTAAGTTATCAAACAAAACAATAGTAGAAGGCAATACGGTATTACTCTTATCATAGGTCGTTGTTTGAACCGAAAAGACAAGTGTCTCGGTGCAAAAAATACAATCATCACCTTGTAAATATTCTGTTTTATCATAACTGCCGTTTGCATAACTTTTTTTAACTGTTCTGCTAAACGCATCTGTTTGGTAAGACGTATTTAATCCATTTTCATCTGTAAGAGTTTTAGTTTTACCAAATCGAGCATCTATAGTCTCGACTTGATTGACGCCACTAATTGTTGTTTCAGGAGTTATAGATATTTCTTGAATTAATTCGTTAATAGAATTGTTAAGAATTAGAGTTTTACTCGTTCGAGGTTGTGTTTGAGTGGCGTTTATTGCATCTCCCGAATCATTGTATGTACCACTAAAAGTACTGACCGTTGTAGCCAATGGCAGTCCGTAATTTGGCTCATAAGTATACTCGTAACTCACTTTTGTCAAGGAATTATCAGGTTGCACGTTCTTATATCTTAATAAACCGTAGTTGGCACTAGATGCACCGGTGTAGTAACCATACGTCGTTTTTCGAGTTTCTTTTGCGAAATCTGGTGCCGTTGTCACTGACACTTTTTCTCCAATTAGTCCCGTTAACCAAGTGTTATTGTCGATTATAGGTGAATATTTTAATGATAATTTTTCAGTAAATTTATTACTAAAAAATAATGAAGGTGTTTCTGTAGTGGTAATTATATGTTCATAATTTCCATAGTTGTCTAACGGTGTATCATTAAAATTAATGTCTATAAATTCTTTGCTTATTGTGGTAACGAGATATTCGTCTTCCGGACTAACAGAGAACCAACCGTGTACCCCAAAGTCCTTAGCTATTTCCTTTTGTTTATAAATTTCGAAATATTTCTGTGGCGCAACTGCATTGATTGTTTTTGAATCCATGACTATAGTGGTTGAGTTGTAAACCGTTCTCGGACTGGAAAAATAACCAGAGGAAAAAGAACTAAATATTGTAGTGTCCTTTAGCATATCAGTCAGAGGGTAGGCTTGATAGTAAGTTTTTTCTTGCAACAATTTAGTATCAAGCTTGCTCACTATCACACTCTCAAACCCCAGATATTGTTTCCGATGGCGATCAAGCCTAGCGCCGGAATAAAAATAATCCATTGACGAAAGCTCTGTATCAATATGTGAGACCACTTTTATGGCTGGCCGAATGTCAATAATCGGGATAAGTGGCTTAGGGTTTTCTGCAGTGTACATCGGCGCAGTATATACACTAGAGTCGGAAATGGGTTTATAGTTAATTGTTATGCGCGCACCTAATCCGTCAGTGATCGCGCTGACTCTATCGAGTGATGCAGTATCTCTACCGAGTAAGTTTTCATAATAATACCATGCCCACTTTCCAGTAGACTCATCGCGTTTTTGGGAAATAATATCTGGGTATCCATCACCATTAAAATCGGTCGTTATGTAATGGTCTTGTATACAACCATCCAAACCATC
>CAZWUO010000192.1:0-5086 GCA_964636675.1 uncultured Ectothiorhodospiraceae bacterium | reverse complement strand
CCATCGAGATTCAAATCGACTGATTTAGAAGATTTGAGTAAACGGGATGTAAGCGAAGAACTAGATATAGTATCTGAATCGATCCCCACGCTTGCGCTAATAAAGAGACTACCATAAGGAAGACTAGACACGGCCCAATCGGTATTGCCATCTCCATTAAAATCTATTGGTTTTGTATCGGCACAACGATTTGCGGTCAAAACCTGCCAGAATAACAAATCACTATTCGACTGAGAGAGATAAAACTCACATTTATTAGTAACTGTGTTTTTTGCCATAAAATCGGCACGTCCATCTCCATTGAAATCTAAAATACGCTTTATACCATCCGCGCCATATAAAGAGCCTGAACCTTGTACAATGTCTAAATTACTAGTGATTAAATCATGAGTTACAGTACCATCATCTTTTGAAGTCATGAAAACAAAATGATCGAAAAAATGATTCCAAATGGCTACTTTTCAAGACAGATCCTATTCTCGGACAGCCTCTTAGCCGCTAGCTTACATTGCATTGGAATTCGGCTTTACCGGTGAGACTTGAAAAGGCTATGCCGTTATATCGTGTAAGAATACTCCGGCAGTTATACCAACAGAAAGGTGTTGTGAGTCATGATCATGTGCATATACTTGGACTCGTCTCCACCGAATATGGCGCCGAGTGAAATCATGAGACGAATTAAAGATCGCTTTTGTTTTCGTATGATCAATGTTATCGATGGCTAAATACAATTGGTAATCGTGGTGTTCAACACGACCACAATACTCCGTACCCCTATCCGTTAAAATTCGCAACATGGATAAGTCATGTTGCTCAAAATAAGGTAATACTTTGTCGTTAAGGACGTCAGCAGCCGTGATTGGAGTTTTTGTGGTATGGTGGTTATTTAGTATACTCTTTTCGAGTTACCATTTATTATCGACGAGTTTTTTTACCTTGTCATGACTCAATCCCGTCAATTTTATCACCTGCTCAACCGCTACCCCCGATACCAACAGATTATGCGCAACTTGCTCAATGCCTTGCTCGATTCCTTGTTCAATTCCCTGTTCGATTCCTTGTTTTATCCCTTTCTCAATCCCTGTCTCTTCAGCAAGTTCAATCGATGATTTTTGGATATAGATAAACTCTTTCCGCTTTTGCTGCGTATTTAGTTCTTCAATATCCATCGTGCTTTCGTCGATTAGGGAAAAGGCTCTCATCACCGGTGATACAAAATTATCAGGAATAAAATCCATCTCGCCAGCATGTTTGACAAAATAAATCCATTGCTCGTCAATCGAGGTTAATTCCTCAAAAGACGATAGAAATTTGGGCAATTCCACAAAAATCATTTCGATGTCATCGCTGTATTCGATCATCGTCTCTTTTTCGATGAGTTTGAAATGGCTAATTACCTGATCGATAGTGGGAAACATCGTAAAATCGACTAACGTCAAAGCAATAATGGGATTCAATAAGTGATAATCTTCCCCTTTTTTGAGTTGAATAGAGTAATTTTTCGCCGCATTGTAAAGAATCCGTTTTTCCAACCCCCGATGATTTAATACCTGCATTTCGATAATCACTTGCGTGTCATCATTAAGCACCGCTTTCACATCCACAAAACTGTCTTTCATGCCTTTGAGTAAAGGAATACTGTAGGGATCCACAATCGTGAGATCGGTGACCTGTTGGACTCGATCTTTATAGATCAGCGAGTTAAGAAAGCTAATCAAAAGATCTTTGCTTTCTTTACTGCCGAAGACTTTCTTAAACGCAAAGTCTGTTTTCACATCGAGGAATTTCATGGTGATGCCTTATTGAATGGTAAATACGCTGTTCATTTTAATCGAGTATCGCAAAAATGACTATGATCAATTTAACATCTGCGGGTCATTCATGATCCCGAATGGAGTGTCGGCAAGATTCTGGCCGATCAAAACGCTTATTAATGGCGTTAATGGCGGCTGTCATGGTACATCCATCAAAACCCTTTCGATGTTTGAGTAATCAGGGGCGGGAGGGATGACATGTAGTGGAAGATAGGTTGTGCAGGACGGGAGACCCACCTTTAAAGAGAAAGATTATGTCGAGGTCGCTGCCGTGACAAATTGCGCGATATCTCCAGTAGATGTTTCAGACACTATGGTTAGCACGCCCCGCGGCAAGTTTTTTAGATGTATGACTGGCTGACCAACTTGAGGTGGTGCGGGATCTATTTCCGGAATGGGCAAGGGATTGGGTTCCGCCCCTGCCTGTTCCTCAACAAACGGATTACTTCTATCAGTGCACAACTGTTGCCGCGCAGTAAATTTGTCATTGAGGTTAAAAGGGGTGTTTTTGGGCGACAAATTTGTCCAATCTCCTCCAAGTGAGCCGCTGGTCACCTCATCTCCACCATTGGTCGATATAGTTACCTTTGCGCCCGGAATATGCCGAACCGCGATGACTCGACCACATTGGTGAATGATCTTGGGGTTTATCTCTGGTGCCGATAAGCCATTGGGAAAGGCAACCGTATGATCAATCACCTCAACAGCTTGAGATGGATCACTCATAAAACCATTTATCTCTTGAGTCGCAGTCACGACTTGGTTGGCAATTAATGGTGGAGTCGAAATCATCGTGCTACTGGGTGTGGTAACTTGAACACCTGGTAATGGAATGCCATCAATATAGACCACTATTTTGGCCCCATAAATGCCACCTGCGACTTCGATGGATTCGCCGCACGCATAGAGATCTTTGATTATGGGTGGAGATATTACTTTCGGGTCATCTTTGGTTGGCGGAGCCGAAACCACTTTGCCCGACGACACCAACTGATTGCAGAAGCTTTTCATCGCATCTATGTGGACTTCGTATGGTGCCCCACCTGGCATAGTGCTACCTATCGCCTTAAGCATAACAGAGGTACAATAGCCCGATGTTTCGCCCATAATTTGATTCAAGGCAATAATATCTGGAAAGCGACCTGCGATAGATTTACTGTGACATTGTTAGCAACTACCATCTAATAATACTGGCGGTAACGGATTGATTGGGACTTGAGTCAAGAGCGCAAAAGGTCCCGGGTTATGAGGCCAATCTGGACGCACAAGTGGTGTGTACCAGTGATCGGGAAAATGATCGGGTGCCATATCAAGTGGGCCATTCGGATGTACAATAAAAGGGTTTTCGCCAGCATGGCAATCACTGCAAACGTCGCCAAGTGAACCACCTGAAGTAAATGTTTCGATATCTACGGATTCATTTAGGCCAATATCATGTCCTTCGAAAAAACACACATTACTGCTTTCGAGTCCCATACAACTACCACTGAGTGCTTGCTACACCCGGAATTAGCGCTTTTGAGACAAAGAAAAAGGTGGCCCAAAGTTAGGCCACCCAAAAAGCCACATCGACAAGAAATTGCTACGGTGTGAGTGAGTCTTGCATCACCGTAACAAGCCATACTCTACGCTGTACCGACTCACAGATGACTCACAGATTGTTTATTATTATCTTTTTTTGGATGGCGAGTACTACAGAAACTGATCTACTTCCCACTGCGCCAGATTGAGATGAGCAATAATACGCCACCAAATGCGGAAGCAAGAAAACCTACCATGCCCCATATCGGCAAGCCCAGCAAGGTGCTTTCTTGCTCATTCAGTGAAACAATAGCAGAACCTATAATAAGAGCCGCGATGACAATACCCAAGGTTAATCGATTGGCTGCATGACTTAACATGCTAGCAAAATGATCAAGCCTTCCCATATCGACATTTAGGCGCATTCCACGACGGCGTAACATCTTTACCAAAGATTGCGTTTCACTCGGTAAACTGCTTAATGCGTTGACAAATTCTTTGGTATTTCCCAGTCCTGTTTTGAAGATTTCCTGCGGGGAATAACGTTGCTTTATTAAGTCTGTTAGAAACGGACTCGCTTCTTCGACGATGTTAAAATCCGGATCTAATCGTCGACCGACACCATCGAGCGTTAGAAAAGTTTTGAATAATAAAGCGAGATCGGATGGTAACGCCAACTCATGCTCACGAAGTATATTGATAAGATCGGTTAGTAGCGCAGAAAAATTCAAACTTTTCAAATTCAAACCATGATAGTGATCCAAAAAAGTCTCGATCTCAATAACCAATAATTCTTCGTCAATACGACCTTCCGGAACCCAGTCATTGAGTACTGTAACGACGCCTTGAGCATCTTTTTTTACCAAGGCATACATTAAATCAATAATTTGTTCCCGTCGATTCCGCGAAATTCTGCCCACCATTCCAAAATCGATAAAGGCAACTTTATTACTCGGTAAACAAATCAAATTACCCAGATGAGGGTCGGCATGAAACAAACCATCAACCAACACCATTTTCAAGACCGCGTTCGCTCCATGTTTGGCAACTAGCTTGCGATCGATACCATACTTTTCAAGCTCATCAACTTGGCGACCACGAACCCCATCAATAAACTCTTGTACGTTAAGTCGTTCATTCGTCCAACGCCAATATACTTTTGGAATAACAATATTTCGGTTTTCTTGCAAATTACTCGCAATGCGCTCGGCAAATCGACACTCCCCGGCCAAATCTAATTCTCTGCGCAATGATAATGAAAACTGGCGCACAATCTCAGTTGGGTGATACCGCTTAAGCTCGCTCATATTGTTTTCTGCAATTTCAGCTAAGCGAGCAAGTAGCCTCAAGTCGGGTTCTACTTGTTTTTCTATGTCGGGTCGTCTAACTTTTAAAATGACTTCAGAGCCATCTTGCAACGTCGCTCGATGTACTTGCGCGATGGATGCAGCGGCAAAGGCTTCCGTATCTACATAAGAAAAAATCTCTTCGAGCGGTTGCTCTAAATCGTGCTCGATTTGCTCCCTTATTTTTTCAAATGGCAAAGAAGGAACATCATCTTGCAATTTTTCAAATGCGCGAATCCATTCAGGGGAAAATAAATCAACTCGTGAAGATAAGATTTGACCCAACTTTATAAAAGTCGGCCCAAGGTCTTCCAATGCTTTGCAAACACGCTCAGGAACATCTACATCGGCACGACTTTCTGACTCTCTCCAATGTATCACACGACCTGCACGCTCCAGCGCATG
>CAZWUO010000191.1:0-7307 GCA_964636675.1 uncultured Ectothiorhodospiraceae bacterium | reverse complement strand
GCGTTTCTACCGTCGATTGGGCACCAAAGTACCAGGAAGTGGCCTGGGGCTTTCGATCGTCACTCGCATCGCCGATTTACACGATTTGAGCTTTGAACTCGACGAATCTGAGTTTGGCGGCTTATTAATAAATGTAACATTCAAGGCAATGGATAGAAAACCTGAGTAAGCCAAAACCAGAGACTCCTTAATGACTTCTCACTTTGGGATAAGGAAATAACTCATCTAAAGGCCTGCTCGTTAGCGAGTCTTGAACAATTCGAATATGCTCACGCTTAAACTCACGCGCATGATTTAAGCCACAAGAGTGAGCAAGCTTGTCTAATTCTACATTCACCCAATGCGCATAATTTGCCACACGCTTCGATTTATCTTCAACCACCAAACCACGTTGTAAACGTCGATTATGCGTGGTAATCCCAGTAGGACAAGTATCTTGATGACACTGCAAAGACTGAATACAGCCTAAAGAAAACATAAATCCGCGTGCAGATACCGCGAAGTCGGCGCCAACACATAAAGCCCATGCAACGTTTGCTGAAGTCACTAACTTTCCAGACGCTATAACCCGAACACGGTCTTTTAATCCTGCCTCATACAGGCAATCGACAAACATTGGCAAAGCCTCGTGCAACGGTAAACCAACATGATCCGCAAGAATTTGCGGTGCGGCCCCCGTCCCCCCATCACCACCATCAATGGTTACAAAGTCTGGCGCCGAATCGATACCACGGCGCAAAATCGCTTCGAACATAGCCTCCGGAAAAATCTTGCTCGACATAACAACTTTATAACCAACCGGTCGGCCCGTGACATCACGAATCCGACAAAGCATATCCAGCAAGTCATCAGAACTTTTGATTTCATGATGCCTATTTGGGCTACTTGACACTATATTTTCGGGAATCCCCCGAATTTTTGCAATCTCGGGCGTTACTTTCACAGCGGGTAAAACCCCACCTCGACCGGGCTTAGCACCTTGGGATATTTTTATTTCAAATGCATTTACCAACTTGGAAATTTCACGCAATTTTTTATCGCTCAAACATCCCCTTTCGTCCCTCACGCCATATTTTGCAGTACCAATTTGATAAATGCGATCACACGGCCCTGTTTGATGATATTCAGACAAACCACCTTCTCCGGTATTTAACCAAACACCTGCTTCCGCTGCCCCGAGGGATAATGCTTTTACCGCAGGTATTGAAATAGCACCATAACTCATACCTGAAATATTAAATATTTTTTTAGCTATAAAAGGTTTATCACACTGCTCACCGATAACACATTGTGGTGCAGGCACACAGTCTTCTTCCAATACGGGGTAGGGAGAACTGACAAAAATAATACTGCCGGGTTCGCGCAAATCATTCGTTGAACCAAAGCCAATGATGCCACCTAAACCCTTGGCAGTGCGATAAACCCAACTTCTTGTCGAACGATTAAAGGGCAACTCTTCTCTATCGTGGGCGATGAAATACTGCCGAAAAAACTCGCCTTGGCGTTCAAGAAAGTAACGCATGTGCCCTATTACCGGAAAATTTCTTAATACCGCGTGTTTTCGTTGAGTTAAATCATAAATCAATACAATAAATAACAGCAGCATCACGATGCCCGCCGCCCAACCCATTAACGCCACAATAAACGGCATAGATACTTCTTCAACTTTCATGCAATTTTATCACTCCTAAGGTCCATCATGTCGGCAGGTGGCGCGGATTATTCAATATACACGCCAGTTGATCTAGGCACTCTTGGGGTGTCGTTAACGCGCAGTTATGCGCCGCAAATAAATCAAGACGTGCGTTTGCCCGCAACAGAAAACAACGCACTATATGCCCATTAAAGCGTAACCCAGATATATAAACCGGAAATAAAAATGTATTCGTTTTTTGCGCCAAGCGCACGGCTCCACCCTTTAAACGACTCTCAGAAGAGGGTGGCCAAACGATGCCACCGTGGGGAAATACTGCAATGACTTCCCCAGCGTCTAATGCGAGAATCGCCTCACGCATAGCCGTTGCCGAGTTCTTCTCTCGGTCTACGGGAATACAGCCTGCTGCTCTAAAGGCGTAATTTAAACCAATGATATCGTAATACTCACGAGCCATTAGAAACCGTACAGGACGCTTGCTTGCAGCAATGATTAAAAAAGGGTCCAAACCTGAAATATGGTTGCTAACGATAATCGCCGACCCGGTCTCCGGTAGTGGAATATAGCTCAGTTTTAGGCGATGAAATCGATGACAATAAAAACGGATAAACCCATCCAAAAAATTGGCCAAAGACGAACCCCAATCAACCTGCTGATAGCGATTACAAATACGCCCAAAATACTTCCAACTAACCACACTCAATAGCACAAAAATTACAATCAATTCCATTGACTTATTAATACCCTCGAAAAACTATTTTCTCTTACCACCTTCCTGAGCTAAGGCCTCTGCATCCTGCCCATCGATTGCTTCCTCAAGAAAGTCTATCATGTCTTCTTGCTCTGCTAATTTAGCATTCGACAATGGGGTTACACCGGTCTTCGACTCCGCTTTGATATCCGCCCCTTTTTCTACTAATAAAGCAGCTACATCTTCTTGACCATAAAAAGCGGCAATCATCAACGGGGAAATACCCTCTTCAGTGCGGGCATCAGACTCTGCCCCATAGCTTAACAACAAACTCGCAATCTCTTTATATCCAAAGTTTGCCGCATAATGTAATGCGGTCAAACCGTTCTTTTTAACCATGCGAGCATTCGCGCCCTTGGATAATAATTGTTTAACAATTTTTGTGTTGCCCGCATAAACAGCTTGTAATAACGCAGTATCCCCGTTGCTTGCTGCCACCTTAAAATTTACCCCAGCATCGAACAATGATGTAAATATTTTGTCATGCCCTTTTTGCGCGGCGACCATCAGTGCAGAATAACCTTTATTATCGACAAGATTAACATCCGCACCTTCGACTAAAAGATACTTTACGATCTTTTCATTGCCATAACTCACGGCCCCCATCAATGCGGTCTTACCTTTGTTGTTTTTTTCATCAACATCCGCTCCCGCCATCAAGGCAGATTTTACTTGGGATAACTTGCCCTCGCGCGCGGCCATAATTAAGCGTGTATTCTCATTCGCGGCAAAAACGCTCAATGCATAAACACTCAACATAATAAACACGCCGACGATTAGAAAAATACGCTGATATGGGTTATTGCTCATAAAAGCTGTAACGACATTTGGCTGCAAGTGCTTTAAAATCCGGAGCTTGTCCAAAACGCTTAGCATTGAAGATAGTCTTCCTACTTCAGCGCTTATTGTCAGTAATAATGTAATCGTAATTTATGAAAAACACTGCCGCATTTAAACAAAGTATAATGCAAGCCATTTCTGAAGACTTAGGGAGTGGCGATATCACCGCATCACTCATACCCAAATCGCAAATAAGCCAAGCTTTTGTTATTTCGCGAGAGCCCGCCATTATCGCGGGTATAGACTGGTTTAACGCTGTTTTCGCCGCAATCTGTGCCACCACAGAAATACTCTGGAAAGTTAAAGACGGCGATCAAGTCGCTGCGGAAACACGGCTATGCGAAATCAAGGGTAATGCCAGAGCAATCCTCAGTGCAGAACGTAGTGCTTTGAATTTCTTACAAACCTTATCCGGCACAGCGACTAAAGTAAACACTTACGTACAAGCGATTAAAGGAACTCAAACGACAATTCTCGATACCCGTAAGACGCTCCCTGGTTTACGTTGCGCGCAAAAATACGCAGTGACCTGTGGTGGTGGGAAAAATCACCGAATGGGTTTATATGATGGTATTTTAATCAAAGAAAACCATATTCTCGCCGCAGGAGGAATCGCTAAGGCCGTGACGAATGCTAAGAAACTTCAGACCGACTTATTAATCGAAGTCGAAGTTGAGAATCTCGATGAATTAAGCCAAGCGTTGCACGCCGGTGCGGATATCGTACTGCTCGACAATCTGCCTCCTCATTTATTACGCCAAGCGGTGGAATTAAACCAAGGCCAGGCGAAACTCGAGGCCTCAGGAGGCATTACACTGCACAATATTCGCGCCATTGCCGAGACTGGCGTTGACTATATATCGATAGGCGCATTAACCAAAGATGTGCAAGCCATCGACTTATCGATGAGATTTAACAGTATTTCTATTTAATACAGAAGAAGGAAAACACCCATGCGTACCACACGCTTTTTAATTGCAACCTTAAAAGAAACCCCAGCAGATGCTGAAGTGATCAGTCATCAATTATTATTGCGCGCCGGCATGATCCGTAAGCTCGCTTCGGGTTTATACACTTGGCTTCCAATGGGTTTACGCGTGCTGCGCAAAGTCGAAAATATCGTACGTGAAGAAATGAATAATGCGGGCGCGCAGGAAGTATTAATGCCCGCTGTGCAACCCGCCGAGCTATGGGAAGAATCGGGACGCTGGGATCAGTATGGCCCGAATTTATTGCGCTTCAAAGACCGCCACGATCGAGAATTTTGTTACGGGCCTACCCACGAGGAGATTATTACCGACCTCGCACGTAAAGAAATTCGCAGTTATAAACAATTACCACTCAATTTTTATCAAATTCAAACCAAATTTCGGGATGAAATTCGGCCGCGTTTTGGACTCATGCGCGGACGCGAATTTATGATGAAAGACGCCTATTCCTTTCATTCTAACCAAGCTTCACTCGAAGAAACCTATAACATCATGTACGCAAGCTATTGTCGTATTTTCGAGCGCCTCGGCCTGGACTATCGCCCCGTTGATGCCGACACCGGGAGTATCGGGGGCGCGGTATCGCATGAATTTCAGGTGCTCGCATCCTCCGGCGAAGACGACATTGCCTTTAGTGAACAAGGTGATTATGCCGCCAATGTGGAAATGGCCGAAGCACTTGCGCCTGCCGAACCACGCGCGCAAGCCTCTCAAAACATGAATACAGTGGCGACACCAAACCAAAGCAGTATAGACGAAGTCTGTAAATTGTTAGGCTGCGAACCCCAGCAAACGCTTAAAACGTTAATTGTGGAAGGTATAGAGCAAGGTTTGGTGGCGCTGATAATACGCGGCGATCACCAGCTTAATGAGGTCAAAGCTGAAAAACTCGATCTGGTCGCAAGCCCTCTCTGCTTTGCCAGCGATGCAAAAATTAACTCAGCCATAGGATGCCCTCCTGGCTCCATAGGCCCTGTTGGCCTACAGATTCCCGTCATTGTAGATAGAAGCGCGGCGCAACTTTCTGATTTTATTTGCGGCGCCAACGAAGATGGCCAACATTTTACCGGAGTGAATTGGGAGCGCGACCTACCATTAGCGCATATACAAGACATTCGTAATGTACAAGCAGGAGATCCCTCGCCAGATGGTAAAGGCGTGCTAGCAATCCGCCGAGGCATTGAGGTCGGACATATTTTTCAACTCGGCACTAAATACAGCAAGGCGATGAAAGCCAGCGTGCTGGATGAAAGAGGCAAAGCCGTCCCGCTACTAATGGGCTGTTATGGCATCGGCGTGTCACGCATCGTTGCCGCCGCGATAGAGCAAAATAATGACTCCAAAGGCATTAAATGGCCAACATCCATCGCCCCCTTTCAGATTGTGTTATTGCCGATGAATATGCATAAATCACATCGTGTACGCGCCGCATCAGAAACGCTTTATGCACAACTTCTCTCCGCGGGCATTGATGTATTGTTTGATGATCGTAAGGAACGTGCGGGCGTCATGTTCGCCGACATGGAGCTCATTGGGATCCCACATCGTTTAACGGTCGGAGAACGCGGTATCGACGCAGGGATTATTGAATATATTAATCGCAATACCCTGGAGCAACAGGAGCTGCCCATTGAAGGGGCTGTAGAAGCATTACGCGGACTTATATAGAACCCAATCAGCGGACAAATCTAAGGTAAGCAGAATAGTGATGCCTAAATAATGAATTTCCCTACGATGACCTCGTCATAAGCCGAACTGGTAAATAACTGATAATTAATAAAGGTATCGATTTTAGGCACCAAAACAGAAATATTTGAATCAATCCGGCGCTGTATTTCTCCGATAAAAAGTGATTCGCCATTGGGACGTGTTAACTTCAGGAACAATCTATCCCCGTTCAAATAGAATTGCGAAGGCTTAATCCTAACAGTAGCACGCCTAAAACTTGCGACATTCTTAGCAGAACTGCCTGCAGAATTCTTCAAGGAAGAGGTTTCGCCCATTTGGAAACGCTTGCCGCTCTGGGCTTCTCCGTTAATTGTCGTGCCATTACATGCAATTAACAAACTCAATAGACCTATTACTAAGAACCATAAGCCTCGTTTAGCCAGTTTCAACATCATCATTTAGTACTCTCACAATCCTATATTGGGGGGTGTACTAGTTATCGTAAGCTGCAGCAATAATTTAAGAGCGTTTATCAATCGAAATAAACTCGACTGTATTTTTTTAATGCCATACGGATGTGTCACGATGCAAATATGCATAACACCAATAATAGGAATTAGCTCGCAGCTTTCTATAAGTATTCATTATCAAAAGAGAAAAGTCGTTATCCACAGAAGCTGTGGATAACTCTGTGGATTGTTTGGGGGGAACAAACCCATTTGCCCAAGGAATATGGCATTTCGTTAGATTGCTCAAACATTAGTCGCCACGTAACTAATTGTTATAATTATATTTTTTATTTTGTAAAAAAATTTGCGAAATAATTCTTTTTTTTCAAATTTGGCTATTGACAGTTTTTATTGCTGTGGGCAAAAAACCTATCCGTCAGTTATTTGGCGCTAACTGATGCGCGGAATGACATGAAACTCTTGAATCTGCTCCACTTCACTTAGCGCATTCGCCAACAGCCTAAAGCTCGAGGCTTTTCTCGAATAAACCGTCATTTCATACCGAATATACTTGCCTTCACCTTCCAAATAATAACTACTGGTTGAACACGTCATACCCAGACCCTTGACGACGGCGAGTAACTCATCTTCCGTTAAATCACTGCGGCGCAATGTACGTACACTTAATCGCGCAAACTGTAATGTCGGCAGCACGGACTCAAACCAGCGAAACACTGAGAGCGTACCCAAAGCTAATACAGTCGCCATCGCGGCAGCTGAAAAAAAACCCATTCCCACCATAATACCAATCGAAGCGGTCATCCATATCGATGCCGCAGTCGTTAGACCACGCACCGCAAACCGTTCTTTCATAATGACACCCGCACCCAGAAAACCGATGCCCGTCATAATGCCTTGGCCCATTCGTGTCGGGTCAACCCGAATGGTTTCGATGG
>CAZWUO010000190.1:0-7374 GCA_964636675.1 uncultured Ectothiorhodospiraceae bacterium | reverse complement strand
CGCTGGATTTAGGTTCCAGTGGGGCAACCTGTGAGAGTTCGAGTCTCTCCTCTCGTACCATTTTTTATACTTAGGCGAGGTAAGATTTTGTTTTTTCTCGTTTATTTTGCTTTTTGCAATTGCAGTGTTTGTAGTAAGTAGCCGCATTTAATGAGCGGCTTTTTTGGAGATCGTGCTTTAGCCCTAATTATTTCCAGGCGTCATCTTACCCAATGTTTATATAATCAACCGTTGCGGCTTAAATATCATGCTATAGACCGTGATGTTGGTTCTAACTTTTTTATCCTAAATCGATAACAAAAAATCGTGTGAAAACGCTTATTATGTTGTTATAACTACAATATAGCGGTTTTTAGCAAATATTTTTGCAAGTTTAGGTGGTTTATGTAGAGGTTTTTATGCAGGTATCAGTAGAAACGACAGACGGTTTACAGCGCAGAATGACGATTACCATTCCAGCTGAAAAAATAGATAGCGAAGTTGAAAAGAGACTACGTACACTTGTTCCCAAGGTTAAATTATCCGGTTTTCGTCCGGGGAGGGTGCCGTATTCAGTAGTTAAGAAACGCTATTCCTCACAAATAAAAGCGGAGGTTTTTAGCGATGTCGCTTCCTCTAGCTTCTATGAAGCAGTCAATCAGGAAAACCTCAAGCCTGCTGCGATGCCTACGTTTAGCAGTCCCAAATCTGAGGCGAACTCAGATTATCAATTTACCGCCGATTTTGAAGTTTATCCGGAGATCGTGATCAGCGGAATAGAATCCATTACGATAAGCCGCCCTAAGGTTGAGGTCAATGACCCCGATATTGATGTGATGCTGGAGAATCTGCAAAAACAGCGTGTTTCCTGGCAAGAAGTCGAGCGAGCAAGTGAAAATGGGGATCAAATTCATATCGACTTTAGTGGAAAATTGAACGGAGAAATATTTCAGGGTGGTTCCGGTAAAATGCCCTTGGTGCTGGGTTCGAAATCGATGATCGATGGTTTTGAGCAAGGTTTGCTGGGCGCAAAACCGGGTGACAAACGGGAACTTGATTTAATGTTCCCCGAAAAATACCACAAAGAAGACCTTGCTGGGAAAGATGTGCAATTTTCTGTGCTCGTTGAAAAGGTAGAAGCTCCTCAATTACCGATTATCGATGCTGAGTTTGCCAAATCATTCGGTATCGAGTCCGGTGATATAAAAGATTTTCGGGTGGATTTGCAGAAAAATATGCAGCGTGAATTGAAACAAGCCATACGCGCTAAGGTCAAACATCAGGTGACCGAGGCCTTACTCGAAAAACATGATATTGAGGTGCCGAAGTCGATGGTGCAGGCTGAAAGTCAACGGCTTGCTGAGCAGATGAATGAGAAACTGAAAGCGAGGGATGGCATGACAGCTGCTTCTATATCCCCCGATGCATTTGAGACCCAGGGTAAACGGCGCGTCATTCTAGGATTGCTACTCTCTGAGATTATTAGTAGTAACAATCTGAAAGCGGATCCGTCAAAGGTAAGAGAAGAAGTCGAAACTTTGGCGTCATCCTATGATGATCCCGCTCAGGTGGTCGCTTGGTATTATCAGAAAAAAAACCAAAGCCATTTAAAGGATATTGAGTCCGTAGCGCTTGAAAATGCAGCAATAGAATGGGTTTTAGAGAGAACTCAAGTGACCGATGATTTGACAACTTTTGATGAACTTATGAATAATTCTACCTCATAAAACAAAGGAAGTGCGTGTGACTAGATTTCAGGACAAGATATCCGGCAATCCCGAGGCGGTAATGGTTCCGATGGTTGTAGAGCAAACGGGACGTGGTGAACGAGCTTTCGATATTTATTCTCGCTTGTTGAAAGAGCGAGTGATATTTCTGGTGGGCCAAGTTGAAGACCATATGGCGAACCTCGTTGTAGCGCAGCTCTTGTTTTTAGAATCTGAAAACCCAGATAAAGATATATATTTGTATATAAACTCCCCCGGGGGTTCGGTGACGGCGGGTTTGTCTATTTATGACACGATGCAATTTATTAAGCCGGATGTGAGCACGCTGTGTATTGGTCAGGCCGCCAGCATGGGTGCTCTGTTGCTTTGTGGCGGTGCGGCAAAGAAACGCTATTGTTTGCCGCATTCTCGAATGATGATCCATCAGCCGCTTGCAGGTTATCAAGGGCAGGCCACTGATCTAGAGATACATACTAAGGAAGTACTGCGCGCGCGCGAGCGTCTTAATACCATCATGGCAAAACATACGGGTAAACCGATGGATCAGATTCAAACAGATACCGATAGAGATTTCTTCATGAGTGGTGAAGAAGGGGTTGCATACGGTCTTATCGATGAAGTGATTGCATCGCGACAAGAAGCATCGTCCGCTACTTAAACCGAGTAGACAGCAAGCTTGCCGAAGTTTGTGGATGAGGTTTTAGCGCAAAAGGTCATATGTAATTTATTGATTTGATAGATGTAAATGAGATTTAATGCGATATTTGGGTGCAGGTTAAGCGGTAAATAATGCACGTATTGCATAGTGAAATGAATAGAGATATCGAGTAGCATATTAGGCGCTCGACATTCAGCTTTAATTTTACGAACGCCAGCAATAAGAGGTGGCACAATGAGCGATGACGGAAACAGCAAAGGCAATGGTAGCGATAAGCTCTTATACTGTTCCTTTTGTGGTAAAAGCCAGCACGAAGTAAGAAAATTAATTGCTGGTCCTTCTGTATTTGTCTGTGACGAGTGCGTAGAGCTTTGCAATGACATCATTAGAGAAGAAGTCCAGGAAAAGGCGCCTAGCGTCCATGGAAGCAAATTACCGACGCCTAAAGAAATTAATGCAGTTTTAGATGAGTATGTTATCGGGCAAAGCCGGGCGAAGAAAATTCTTGCTGTCGCCGTTTATAATCACTATAAACGTTTAGATGCTGGGCTTAGAAAAGATGAAGTAGAGCTCTCTAAAAGTAATATATTATTACTCGGGCCTACCGGTTCGGGTAAGACTTTATTAGCCGAAACCTTGGCGCGCTTGTTAAATGTGCCTTTTACGATTGCGGATGCCACCACATTAACTGAAGCCGGTTATGTGGGGGAAGATGTCGAGAATATTATCCAGAAGTTGTTACAGAAATGTGATTACGACGTGGAGAAAGCACAGACCGGCATCGTATATATCGATGAGATCGATAAAATTTCTCGCAAATCCGATAATCCGTCAATTACCCGAGATGTGTCAGGCGAGGGTGTGCAACAGGCTTTATTAAAGTTGATTGAAGGCACGATTGCATCCATTCCTCCGCAGGGTGGGCGTAAACATCCGCAACAAGAGTTTCTGCAAGTGAATACGGCGAATATCCTGTTTATTTGTGGTGGAGCATTTGCTGGGCTAGATAAGATTATTAGCGACAGAACCGAAAAAGGCGGAATTGGCTTCGGTGCTGAAGTGAAGAGCAAGGCTGACAAGAAAAATGAGCCTTCGTTACTCCATAAAGTAGAGCCAGAAGATTTAGGGCGATATGGCTTAATCCCAGAGTTTATTGGGCGTTTGCCCGTTATAGCTACTTTGGATGAGCTGGATGATACTGCGTTGGTACGTGTGCTTACGGAGCCAAAAAATGCGATAACTAAACAATATCTAAGACTTTTTGAATTAGAAGGTGCTGATATTGAGTTTCGCGAAGAGGCTTTATTAGCCATTGCGCAAAAAGCGATGGATAGAAAAACCGGGGCTAGGGGATTGCGTTCAATATTAGAGCATGTATTGCTCGACATCATGTATGAACTGCCATCGATGAATGATGTGAGTAAAGTGATTATTGATGCTGATACGATTAGTGGAAAATCTGAGCCTTTATTAATGTATGAAGGAAAAGATAGAGCCGCTCCAGATTAATTAACCATAAATTGTGATAAAAAAAGGCGCTTAATGCGCCTTTTTTTATGGGTTGCGAATTAATCGGTTCAATAGGCGTAATAAATTCGTCAAGCGTATTGAATTTAGTTATTGTGTTCATATATAAATTAGAGAGAAAATGACTGGCTGAAAATTTGCAGATGGTATTGGTCGAGTGTTAACCAAATATTAGCCAATGCATTAACTAAATTGTACTTATTTGATCGGGTACAGATCTGTCGAAAAAAATTGTACTAAGCGTGAGGAGTTCGTTCGGTATCTTGGTTAACAACGTTCCTTGCCCAGCCGCTAGAAAAGACAACTCTCTCATGTTTATTCAGTAATAACGAGTACTTTTGCAAAGTGATAAAAAAGAATCTTACTTTGTCACTTTGCAAGCGTACTAATTGTGGATTACGAACAATATTGTAAGAATATGCTCGACTTGATGGGAAGTAATGTCATTAAATCGAAATAGCCAGTGAGGAATATGTATGTCGGAAAATGACAAATCAGAAGTCGGTGTAGTGATAGATAATACGGCAATCCCTGTGTTGCCGTTACGTGATGTAGTGGTATATCCACACATGGTTATTCCATTATTTGTGGGGCGCGAAAAATCAATTAAAGCGCTGGAAGCTGCGATGGAAGAAGATAAGCAAATTCTCCTCGTGGCACAAAAAACGGCGGGACAAGATGAGCCTGAAAAAGACGATATTTATCGCATAGGCACTATTTCGAGTATCTTACAATTGCTGAAACTACCTGATGGTACGGTTAAGGTTTTAGTCGAAGGTATCGAGCGTGCAAAAATTACCAAGTTTCTCGCTAATGATGATTATTTTGTTGCGCAGATTGAGAATATCTCGAGTGCAGACTTTGATGAGCGTGAAATAGAAGTGCTTACGCGTTCTGTGTTGGCTCAATTCGATCAATACGTTAAGTTAAATAAAAAAATTCCTCCCGAAATCTTGACTTCTTTATCCGGGATAGATGAGCCTGGACGACTCGCCGATACCATCGCGGCACATATGTCACTCAAAATCGAAGAGAAGCAACGGATACTCGAAATCGAGGATATTCGTGACCGTTTTGAAGCGCTTATGGCGATTATGGAATCGGAAATAGATTTGCTGGAAGTGGAAAAGCGAATTCGTGGACGGGTCAAGCGGCAAATGGAGAAAAGCCAACGCGAATATTATTTAAATGAGCAAATGAAGGCGATTCAAAAAGAGTTAGGTGAGATGGATGAGGCGCCTAATGAAGTTGATGAGTTTACGAATAAGATTGAAAAATCTGGGATGTCGAAAGAAGCCAAAGAAAAAACGAATGCTGAATTGAATAAGCTAAAAATGATGTCACCGATGTCTGCTGAAGCAACCGTCGTTCGAAATTATATCGACTGGATGGTGTCGGTGCCGTGGAAAAAACGCACGAAAATTAAACATGATTTGACCAAAGCAGAAAATGTGCTTGAGTCCGATCATTATGGTTTGGATAAAGTGAAAGAGCGTATTCTCGAATATCTTGCAGTGCAACAACGGGTGAAAAAAATTAAAGGTTCTGTACTGTGTTTGGTGGGGCCTCCGGGAGTTGGTAAAACCTCGTTAGGGCGATCCATTGCCCGAGCCACTAATCGAAAGTTTGTGCGTATGTCTTTGGGCGGGGTACGCGATGAGGCGGAAATACGTGGACATAGAAGGACTTATATTGGTTCCATGCCGGGTAAGCTGGTGCAAAACATGTCTAAAGTGGAAGTAAAAAACCCCTTGTTCTTATTGGATGAAGTGGACAAAATGTCCATGGATTTTCGTGGAGATCCTTCTTCTGCGTTATTAGAGGTTCTTGATCCAGAGCAAAACCACGCTTTCAATGATCATTATCTGGAAGTCGATTATGATTTGTCAGAGGTTATGTTTATTGCTACTGCGAATTCGCTGAATATTCCTGGCCCATTGCTTGACCGCATGGAAGTTATCCGAATTCCAGGTTACACAGAAGATGAAAAAATAAATATTGCACAACGTTATTTGCTACCAAAGCAGATAAAAAATAATGGATTGAAGGATGGCGAGATTGCAATCGGTGAAACTACGATTCGAGATATTGTGCGTTATTACACAAAAGAAGCAGGTGTGCGCAATCTGGAAAGAGAATTATCAAAAATTTGTCGCAAGGTTGTTAAGGAAATCTTACTTGCACCAGAACAAGATAGTGTGTCAGTAACTCCCGAAAATCTTGAAAAATATTTAGGGGTGAATCGTTTTCGTTTTGGCAGCGCAGAAGACTATGATCAAGTTGGCCAGGTTACTGGTCTAGCATGGACCGAGGTTGGTGGGGAATTACTAACGATTGAATCGGCAATGACGCCTGGCAAAGGTAAGATGACGGTAACGGGTCAGCTGGGTGACGTGATGAAAGAATCGGTTCAAGCGGCTACGACGGTAGTGCGTAGCCGAGCAGCAACACTTGGCATTGATCCGGAGTTTTATGAAAAAAATGATATTCATATTCACGTTCCAGAAGGCGCCATCCCGAAAGATGGACCCAGTGCAGGTGTTGCAATGTGTACGGCATTGGTTTCCACGTTAACCGATATTCCGGTAAAATCTACGGTTGCCATGACGGGAGAGATTACCTTGCGCGGTGAAGTATTGCCGATTGGTGGTTTGAAAGAGAAATTACTTGCTGCATTACGTGGGGGGATAACGACAGTTATTATTCCCGAGGAAAATGAACGCGACTTAACTGAAATTCCCGAGAACGTTAAACAGGAGTTAGATATTTTTCCGGTAAAATGGATTGATGAAGTGTTGCAGATTGCGTTGCAGCATATGCCTTCACCGAGTGATGTATCCGGTGGGCCAAAAAAACAAAAAGCAAAAAGTGGCAAAGGTACGACGACGACTTTGCGGCATTAATCTTAAGCTAATTTAGTGCTTGCATTATTATAATCATTGTTAATAAATAGACGTGTGTGTTTTTCGCTCAAAAAAGATCAATAATGTTTATTTTTTTTGGGTTTTTTTGAAGTTATCTTGACAGTATAATTAGCCAGCTGGTATAAATGCGTCCATCAAGGTTCAGGTAATACTGCTTGCAGGTTACACGATTTCGTAGAAAGAATTAGAGTAAAGATTTAGGAGAGTTTGATTGTGAATAAAGCCGAATTAGTTGATGCAATTGCCGATACTGCGGATATCTCAAAAGCGGCTGCTACGCGTGCGCTTGATGCGTTGCTGGGTTCTGTTACTACTGCATTGAAAAAAGGCGATCAAGTCTCCTTAGTTGGCTTTGGTACTTTTCAGGTTAAGGATAGAGCTGCACGTACTGGGCGTAACCCTCAGACTGGAGCCCCCATTGAAATTGCGGCAGCAAGAGTTCCTTCTTTTAAACCTGGCAAAGCTTTAAAAGATGCCGTAAACTAGCGCGCTTGCCCAGGGTGGTTAGCTCAGCTGGGAGAGCATCGCCCTTACAAGGCGAGGGTCACAGGTTCGATCC
>CAZWUO010000189.1:0-7416 GCA_964636675.1 uncultured Ectothiorhodospiraceae bacterium | reverse complement strand
ACCATCCAATTCCACATCATCCAACCGCAAGTCGTATAATAAAAAAGCCGTTCTGTGGATTTTAAATCCGTATGCAACAGCAACTCTTTGGCATGCTGAATTAAGGTACCGCCGCTGCCGTGCACGATGCATTTTGGCTTTCCGGTAGTTCCGGACGAATACATAATATACAACGGATGATCAAAAGGCAGCTGGGCAAATACAAGCTCCTGCGCTGTGGGAGTTTGCAATAGGTCAGTGTAACAATGTGCTTTGCGTAAACCCGTGCATGACGCCTTAGCAACATCGATATAAGGTATAATAATCACCGCTGTCAAAGAGTCTAATGTCTCTTCGAGTTGCTTAACAATACCCATGCAGTTAAGCGCTTTACCCTTGAAAAAATAACCATCAACGGCAAACAAAACTTTTGGGCTAATCTGGCCAAACCTATCCACGATACCGTTAAAACCAAAATCCGGGGAACACGACGACCAAACACCGCCGATACTCGCCGTTGCCAGCATCGCCACAATGGCTTCCGGGCGATTTGCCACCAAGCCCACCACCCTATCGCCGGGCCGCACACCAAAACGGCGCAATGCGCCAGCAAGCTGCGACACTTCTTTATACAGTTGTCGATAGCTTAGGCGCATGCAACTGCCATTTTCGCCATGAAAACTAATGGCGAGATTATCCGCTTGCTCAGTACTCGCCGGTTTTAATAAGTTTTCCGCGAAATTTAAGCGACTTCCTGCAAACCATTTTGTATTCAGCAAATGATCGGCTGCACAATATACCGTGTCTTCCACTATCGACATTTTCAAATCACAAAATATCACGACCGCTAACCAAAAAGAGGCGGGATAATCAATTGACCATTGATGTAATGCAGAATAATTATCGAGGGAAAGTTGGTATTTGTCATTTACGAAGCGCATGAAGCGAAACATCGCGCTTTGCTCGATGCGTTGCTGGCAAGGCATCCATAACGGTTGTTCGGCGTTCATGACATTCTTAATGCACCATCGAGTCGAATGACTTCCCCATTCAACATCGGATTTTGAAATATATGACATACCATGCTTGCAAACTCAGCAGGATAACCCAAGCGTTTAGGAAAAGGGATGGACTGCTCCATGGCCGTCACGGTTTTCTGCGGCAAGGTATCAAACATCGGCGTACGAAATAGCCCTGGTGCGATGCTCATCACACGAATTCCAAACCGCGAAAATTCACGCGCTAAGGGTAAAGTCATGCTCGCGATTCCCCCTTTGGATGCAGCATATGCCGCTTGCCCAATTAAGCCATCGTATGCCGCAATAGAGGCGGTATTGATAATAACCCCGCGTTGTTGCTCGGCCATGGGCTGATTATGTTGCATCACATTAGCAACCGCACGTAACACACAAAAACTGCCGACTAAGTTAAGTGTTATTACTTTGGCGAAATCTGCCGTTGGCAGCAAACCGTCTTTAGCGAGTACCCGCGCACTCGGCGCAATGCCGGCGCAATTCACCGCAAGATTAATCGACCCCAGTTGGCTCACCGCTTGGGCGACTGCAGCATCTACTGCTGCCTCGGAACTCACATCCGTGGCAATAAACAAAGCTGATGCTCCCAGCTCTTGTTGTGCGGCTTCACCTAAGGACTGATTAATATCTAATATTGCGGCTGAGCCGCCCGCTGCGATTATCGCTTTAGCGGTCGCAAAACCTAGACCCGATGCACCACCGGTGATAATGGCGTTAATTTTATCGAGTGAAAGGGTAACTGGCATATTCATGCGGAACTCCTGCGGTGCTAACACGACTATTATTCACGTGATTTATTTTTTGGCTAATCGCTTGCCCGGTGTTCATTAATTTGGCTAAATCAACCCCTGTTTCATAACCCATTCCATGCAACAAATAAATAACATCTTCGGTTGCTACATTACCGGTTGCCCCTGGCGCATAGGGACACCCACCTAAGCCGCTAATCGATGCATCCACGGTTCGAATACCCAAATCAACACACCGTGTGATATTAGCCAGTGCCTGACCCCGTGTATCATGAAAATGCACCGCGAGTTTGTTAATGGGCACCGTTTTACGCGTGGCTTCAATCAGCTTATGCGCTTGCGCTGGAGTACCCGCGCCGATGGTATCGCCTAAGGATATTTCATAACAACCCATTTCAAATAAGCGACCCGCAACCCATGCCGCTTTTTCTGGTTTGATAAACCCTTCATACGGGCAACCCAATACGCAGGACAGATAAGCCCTAACCGGTAACCCGTGCTGCTCTGCAAGCTTGATCACCGGAATAAATCTTTGCAATGAGTCTTCGATCGTACAATTTATATTTTTTTCACAAAAGCTGTTTGACACTGCGGTAAATAACGCGACCTCAGAAACCTCGCTCTCCAATGCTAACAACATGCCTTGCTCATTCGGTACTAAGGCAGCATAAATAACATCCGTTTTTCGGGCAATCTTGGCGAATACTTGGGCCGCATCCGCAAGCTGCGGAATGCGTTTTGGGCTGACAAAACTACTCACTTCGATATGCGTAAGACCGGAGTCCGCAAGCATGTTCACTAAATCGACTTTTAAATCCGTAGCAATCGCCGCCGTTTCATTTTGCAAACCATCACGCGGCCCCACCTCTACTATTTTTATAAAGTTTTCTAACATTTGTAATTTTTCACCTGCCTTATTGTGCTGGCCACTGCTTAAGTATTACGGTTTATCCAATGCGGCGTGCGTTTTTCGAGAAAAGCCTTCAGCCCTTCCTGACCTTCTTCGGAGGTACGCAGTTGAGCAATTAGCTTGCATGTTGCCTCACGTGACTCGTGGTTTATATGAGTATAGGAATGCACTAATTTTTTAATTTCTCGATGTGCCACCGGGCCACCTCTTAGCAGGGATTGAATCTGTTTTTCCACTGCTTCATCTAAATGGTCTTTGTTGACTATCTTATGCAACAAACCCATTTTATAGGCTTCAGTTGCGGTAAATATTTCACCGGTCAGAAATAGGCGTTTGGCAGCATGCACACCCATCACCGCAATAATATAAGGCGCAATAACCGCGGGAATAATTCCTAGCTTAACTTCAGAAAATGCGTATTTTGCGTGATCTACAGCAATCGCTATATCACTACATGTTATAAGACCCAATGCTCCGCCATAAGCACTGCCATTGACTCTTGCAATCGTCGGTATCCTTAGGTGATATAATTCATGCATTAAATCGGCTAATTGCCTGGCATCTTGTTGGTTGGTTTTGGCATCGAAATCAACCATGGACTGCATCCACGTTAAATCTGCACCACTTGAGAAAGACTCGCCGTGGCCGGTTAATACCACCACACGCACCTTATTATCTTGCGCCAGTTTTCTAAGTTCTTGGGTTAAACGAAGAATGAGTTGTGCATCAAATGCATTGTGTTTTTCAGGTCGATTAAGCGTTAAATAAGCGACCCCACGTGGGTCGATATTTATTCGCAGTGATTGTTCCATGACATCCTCTATTTATCCCTGTAACGATTCCCTACGCCTGGCTTAATATACACCTACACAAACATGATCACATTCGAAAAACCCCATAGTCCGTATCCTGCGGCGGCGCATTAGTCGCCGCCTCCAGTCCACGGCCTAATACATAACGCGTGTTGAGCGGATCAATAATGCCATCGTCCCATAACCTCGCGGAAGCATAATACGGATGACTTTGTGACTCGAACTGCTCGAGTATGTTTTTTTCAAATTCTTGTTGCTCCTTGGGCGCCCAGGTTTCACCACGTGCGGTTAAGCCATCTTGTTTGACACTGCTTAACACAGAAGCAGCCATCTCCCCCCCCATAACCGAGATTCGTGCATTCGGCCACATCCATAATTGGCGAGGTGAATAGGCGCGTCCACACATGGCATAATTCCCGGCGCCAAAAGAACCCCCAATAATGATCGTGAACTTTGCGACATTCGAACAGGCCACTGCGGTGACCATCTTCGCGCCATTTTTTGCGATACCACTTTGCTCGAATTTTTTCCCAATCATGAAGCCCGTGATATTTTGCAAAAACACCAGTGGAATATTGCGCTGGTTACACAACTGAATAAAATGGGTACCTTTGAGTGCAGACTCTGAAAACAATACGCCATTGTTCGCGAGTATACCCACGGGGAAGCCCATGATATGTGCAAAACCGCAAACCAAGGTCTGGCCATAATTGGCCTTGAATTCGTGGAACTCGGAGCCGTCTACAATGCGCGCAATAATTTCGCGCACATCAAATTGAACCCGCGGATCTTTAGGCACAATACCATAGAGTTCTTCTGCCGGGTATAAGGGTTCTATGCTTTTTTTGCGATTTGAAGAATGGTAGCGAGGATAATTAATATGCTGCATAATATCGCGGGTGATGCGCAAGGCATCCACATCATTATCCGCCAGATGATCTACCACCCCAGAAATACGCGTATGCATATTGCCGCCACCTAACTCCTCGGCATCCGCAATTTCGCCGGTGGCTGCTTTGACCAGCTGAGGCCCGCCCAAGAAAATAGTGCCTTGATTTTTGACGATAACATTTTCATCACACATCGAGGGCACATAGGCGCCACCCGCGACACACAGGCCCATGACCACGGCAATCTGCGGAATTTTTTTGCCCGACATACGTGCTTGCATATAATAAACCCGGCCAAAATGATCGCGATCAGGAAAGACTTCATCTTGTTTGGGTAAAAAGGCACCCCCCGAATCCACGAGATAAATACAAGGAAGATGATTTTGATCGGCAATTTCCAGCGCGCGTAAATGTTTTTTTGCGGTAAGTGGATAATAAGTCCCGCCTTTAACGGTGGCGTCATTCGCAATAATAATGACATCTTGTGCATGGACTTTACCAATGCCGGTAATGATGCCGGCACTGGGTATTTCATTGTCATACAGATCATAAGCCGCCAAATGTGAAAATTCTAAGAAGTCGCTTTTATTATCGACCAGCTTTAGTACACGCTCCCGAGGTAATAATTTTCCACGGGCCATGTGTCTTTTGCGTGAGTTGGGCGAACCACCCGCAGAAACCTGCTTTATCTTGGAATTGAGATCCTCGATGAGTAAACGCATCGTATCACTGTTTATTTTGAATTCTTTCGTTGAATCACTGATCGTTGTTTTGATGACAGCCATATTCTTTCCTTCTACCTAAAAAACGCAGTTGGCCGCGAATTGGGTGCAAAAAGACCTGAAAAATAGTGCTGTGCGAAGATCTGCTGACCTTGCATTAGGCACGCGTGGATTTAGTTTAATCAATCTCCACCGCCACCGCTGTTGCTTCGCCACCGCCAATGCACAGTGAAGCCACCCCTTTGGATAATTTTTTAGCGTGTAAAGCATGTATTAGGGTTACTATAATACGCGCACCACTGGCGCCAATGGGATGCCCGAGCGCACAAGCACCTCCATTCACATTTACCTTCGTATGATCTAAATCCAACTCCAGCATTGCAGCCATGGTTACCACCGCAAATGCTTCATTGATTTCATATAAATCAATATCTGCGTAACTCCAGCCCGTTTTTAGCATTAAATTTTTAATGGCGGCTACGGGTGCCGTGGTAAACTCTTCAGGTGCCTGGGCGTGCGATGCATGCGCGACAATTCTAGCCAGTGGCGTGAGCTTTAATGCCGCCGCTTGTTGTGCACTCATCAACATAATAGCTGCCGCACCGTCTGAGATTGAAGATGAATTCGCCGCTGTTACCGTACCATTTTCTTTTCTGAATGCCGGTTTTAGTGTTGGAATTTTTTGAATATCACATTTAAAAGGTTGCTCGTCTTGGGCGACCAAAGTGTCACCACGACGACTGGACACAGTGACCGGTGCGATTTCACGGGTAAACACACCGGCCTCAATCGCCGCTAAAGAACGCTTCACCGACTCAATGCTAAAATCATCTTGCTGCTCGCGGGTAAACGCATATTTATCGGCGCATAATTCCGCAAAACTGCCCATTAAGACATTGTCTGCCGCATTCTCCAAACCATCGAAAAACATATGATCAATCACTTGCTGATGCCCCATGCGCAGACCTCGACGGACTTTGGGTAACAAATAAGGCGCATTACTCATTGACTCCATGCCACCTGCAATGATTACCCTGGAACTGCCCGCTTTGATCAGGTCGTGCGCCGCCATGATTGATTTCATTCCTGAGCCACAAACCTTGTTGATGGTGGTGCAAGTCGTGGTTAGTGGAAGATCTGCTTTAAGCGCCGCTTGCCGCGCGGGCGCTTGCCCGAGGCCAGCCGGTAATACGCAGCCCATCCAAACTTCATCTACGGCAGATGGATCAACGTTTGATTCTGCGACCACGGCGCGGATTGCAGTCGCGCCCAGTGAAGTAGCTTCAACCTCGGTAAAACTTCCTTGAAACGAACCCATCGGTGTGCGTTTCGCGGCGACAACGACGATATCGGTGTCATTTTGGTTTCTATTTTCTAAGCTGTTCATCCTATTTCCCATCACACTGGTTGCTTAATACTTTATTTTTTTGCTGCGGATTTCATTAAATCTCTGGCAATGATCATTTTACGAATTTCATTTGTCCCGCCGCCGATTTCATAAATCTTAGAATCGCGTAACAAACGACCCGGTATTTCTTCGTTCATATAACCTCTGCCACCCATAATTTGTATCGCATCCAAGGCAATCGCCGTAGAGCTTTCAGAGGAAAACAAACATGCCGCTGCAGCATCCCTATCGCGCGACGGTGCTGTATTAAAATTTTCAGCCAGCCGATAAACCATGGAACGCGATGCTTCTAAACGTGTATACATCTCGGCAATTTTAGCTTGCATCATTTGAAAGTTGCCAATCGGTTGACCAAATTGCTCACGCTCTAATAAATAAGGTATGCAAATATCCATAGCGGCCTGCATTAGTCCTATAGGGCCGCCACATAGAATGAGCCGCTCGGTGCCCAAACCACTCATGAGTATGCTCACCCCTTGATTAACTTCACCTAATACATTGTCATCCGGTATTTCGCAATTTTCAAAATACAGTTCACAATTTCCCGCGCCGCGCATGCCTAGCTTATCTTTCTTTTCGCCCGTGGTAAAACCGGGCATTCCTTTTTCCACAATAAAAGCAGTAATACTACGCGAACCCTTACTCTTATCCGCGGTGCGCATATAGACGATGAGTGTATCGGCATAAGGTCCATTAGTGATCCAACGTTTGGTGCCATTCGCTACCCAAACCGAGCCTTTTTTTTCCGCGTGACAAGCCATAGACCCCACCACATCAGAGCCCGCATTCGGCTCCGACATCGCGAGCGCCCCTACGTGCTCACCCGATATTAAGCGCGGCAAGTACTTTCTGCGTTGCGCTTCATTCGCATGTTTATACAGGTTATCGATACAAATATTAGAATGTGCAGCA
>CAZWUO010000188.1:0-7417 GCA_964636675.1 uncultured Ectothiorhodospiraceae bacterium | reverse complement strand
AATTTTTCCCTTAAAGTAACTGAATTCGGTAAGTTATTGTTTTGCACGCCCTTAGTGCACCGTCAAGTCTATTTTAGACCTGAGAAGTGAGGGGGATGTTTATGAATATTGACCAGGAAATTAAACAATGGGATGGAAAGTCGGCAAATGATATTGCTGGCATTTACCAGTGTTATTGCCATGACCCTCTGTTTATAACTGAGATTATTACTTGCATTGCTAATGAATCCTTGCAACAAGGGACTACTTGGCTGATGAAACGATACTTAGAAGATGATAATAAAATGAGTAAATCCGAGATTGCTGCTGTTTTTCAAAAATTTGGGGCAATTGAACATTGGGAGTCAAAGCTTCATCTACTCCAGAGTCTCCCATTCATGCCAATAGAAAAATCTCAGAAGAAAAAAGTCGAATATTTTCTAAGAGATTGCTTGACCGACAATAATAAGTTTGTGAGGGCGTGGGCATATAATGGGTTTCACCAATTAGCAATACAGCATCCTGAGTACGTAAAAGAAACGAAGGAGTTCTTTGCAATGGCAATAAGGGATGAAGCCCCGTCGGTGAAATCTAGAATTAGAAACATAATGAAAAAAGGTTTCTAAAGATCTTGAGTGTGGCGAAAAAATGTTGCTAAAGACTTTATGTGTTAGGGCTGGTTAATCACGGCAGTTAAATAATTAGTGAAGGAAAAGTTAACACATGAACACACCCTTAGATTTGATATATGAATGGCTAGAAGAGGAAAAAAAACGAGGAAATATTTTCCCTCAGGGTGCCGTCCTTAGTACGGTTACTAAAAATGGATCGCCTCGGTCTAGAGTAGTTGGTACGATGCTGGATGAAAAAAACATACCTAAGTTTTTCACATCTCCTACATCAAGAAAAATGGATGATATTAATTTTTCCGCTAATGCCGCTTTAACCTATTCTTTTCAAAGTTCCGTTCGTTCGATAAGTCTCGAAGGCAGTCTTGCGGTAAACGATGTTTACCATTGGGATAATACAGAAAATCAATGGATTCATTCTTTGTTGATTCCATAATACAGCTTCAACCTATACCTAAAGCATCTTGGGTGCAAAAAAATAAATAAGTTCATCATCTATAGAAAATGTCGTCATTGCAATACAAGAAGGGTGCTGGATAAATATTTATAACGAGAGTGTTGCGGTATTATTTATCGATATTATTGAAATTTTTTGTAGCTCGGATAAGGGTTTTGCCCATTCTAATCCGATAGACAATTAATTTGCTATCACTTGGTAAGGCCTTTGCAATTATCATTATGAGCTATTTACTATATTACTAAGAGTGTAGTAATGAAATATTTCACATAAGTTAGAAGGTCTTTACCGGTGTCTGTGTGACGAATAGAAGTCGTTATTTGACAAATTTGTATTTCTAGCGAACTATGTTAGAGGTAGTATAGCTCACCCATAAACCATGTTTTAAGAGAGGATATTAATGACTAAACGTAGCTTAATTTTAGGTATCTCATTTGTATTGTTGATGTTCACCCAGCAAGGATTTGCATCTAGTGGATCCGGTGCGAGTGAGCCGGTAAGAACAATGGCGACAATATTGAAATTTTTAAATCATTTCCCTGACGATGACGGCAAAGCCAAGTTAAATAAAATCATCGGTGGCTCAGATGCATCTACTGCCGAAAAGACGATTGCTTCAGCCATCCTCAATTTGCAGCATAATGCTTCTTCAGCTGACAAGAAAAAACTTTCAACGCTAATGTCTGATGACTCTGTGTCGCAACCTGCACGTGATTTAGCAAAAATTGTTCATGGGTTGAATCACAAACCTTCGTCTTCGGATAAGCGTATATTAAAAAGATATGCTTGGTAATCCCATTAGGTTTTATAGCGCGCCCCGGAAATAGATTTATACCTATTTCCGGGGCTGCCCTGTAGATGATGAGGCGCAGGGCTGGATTTAGTGCGCAAGTTATTCCGTGTCCATTCTTGGTTTTATTTGCGTTTTTTTATCCGATAACCCATGTATGTCAATACGGTTTCAGCGCTTTCACCCGTGGCGTATATCGTTTCCTGTAAGCCGCGGCCAAGTCCTTGGATAATCGCCATATTATTGTCAATAGGCCGAAGTATTAAAGAAGCGTTATGTTTTTTGTCTATTTTCGAATTTAGAATGAGAAACCCATCTTGCTGTATGAGTGATATATCCTCCATCCATGGGTAGTCACCTTTAGGATATTCTATTGTGTAATCACCAAGCCGTGACTGCCAGAGTGTATCTAGTGGTTTGGGATAAAAAGCTTGGCCACCGATAAAAGTAAAGCCCTGGTCTCGCGCAAGCAATACTTTATTACCCGCGATATTGGCAGTCTGAATGCTCAATTTATTGAGTTCTTTTATGGGTATAGGAATGAGTCCGAAGAGTTTATAGTGTAACGAAAGCCAGCCATCCTTGTGATATTTCAGGTTAATGGTTTTGCCGGATACCCGTGCCACTAAACCCTTGCTCTTTTTCTCTACAACCACGGGTCCCATAGCAGTGGCGTAATGACCAATAGTGTTTGCAATAACGGCTTCAGGGATTTCTATTATTTCTGCGGGTAGCGGTTTTTCGGGTGGTGTGATGTTATGTTTCTCCAGAGCGGCTGCTTGCAGAATATCTCTTGCAGTTTTTTCGATGAATCCAATGCTGCCAGAGGAGTTAGAGAGGATAACAACGCCGAGCTGGTATCGAGGCAATATAAACATGGTGCTTGTAAAATTAATGGTGCCACCATTGTGACTGATCATCGGGCCTAGGTAATCTAGACTGGGCTGGGTTACCAGCCAACTCAGCCCAAAGTTCATATCAGACGGATATTGAACATGCTCCGTCTGAATCGAAGTCATCGCAGAAAAAGTCGCCGCTGATATGAGTGGTTTTCCCTGAGCTAAGGCGATGCTCACAAAGCGAGATAGTTCGAGCACGCTGCTTTGCAAATTGCCCGCAGGTAAGCTACGCAGCGGATATTCTTCATAGTATTTGTTGTTACGATATGATTGTGATAATTGTTGTTTATTAATACGTGAGTCCTCTACTGAAGAATGAACCATGCCCGCTGGGACTAGAATTTCATTTTGTATATAATTAGCATAAGACTCACCACTCGCGCGTTCGATAACAATACCTAATAAATCAGTGGCAAGATTGGAGTACGCGACAATCGTATCGGGCGCATAAGCAGCGTGCACGCTATTTAAGTAGCCGATTGCTGCATGAAAAGATTGAGGATTTTGAGTGAACATCCCGCTTAATGCATCGCCTGGCAATCCGGAAGTATGGGACATAATACGGCGTAGGGTAATCGGTTTATCAGTAGGGATATGGTATTGAATTTTTAACTCGGGGATATAGGTTTGTATGGGTGCATCGATATCTAATTTTCCTTGCTCGAGCAATTGCATTATTGCGGTGCCGGTGAAGACCTTGGTGATCGATCCTAGCTTGTAAATAGTTCGTTCATCCGCTAAGCGTTGACTTTTTTTGTCGGCATAACCAAAACCTTGAGCCCAAACCAGTTCGCCACTATCTACTAAGCCAATGCTCATTCCAGTGACCTTGTGTTTTTTCATGCCACGTTTTATTTGTTCAATTATATTAGTTTGCATGCTGGTATAACGCGCATCGAGGTTTGATTTGGGGAGGTATGATTTAGTGGGTATATTCATGGCGCAACCTCCTATACAACAAAAAAAATGACAATGAAACAATATTTTTTAATAAGCTCAACGATGTGCGCGGGATTGATATTCATAGTTGATGTTCATTCATCGCAAAGTGCTCGATAGACAAAATTTTGCAATGCTTTTAAGAATTTTTGGCTATCCTTTTCAGTTATTTCGCTACGAGATTCCATCTGCCAATAAATCAGAATGGCACCGTCAATCGCAGCAGTTACACAAAATAGAAGTGTATCCAAGGGTTGCTCAATAATTCCCCCTCGTGTTTGTGCATCCGCCAATAACTGAGTGTAAAAATGAGTATCTTCACGCTGTAAAGCATCAAATTCTTGCAGTAGTTTTTCACCGAGGTTTTTACGAAAATCGCCGGACATCAAGTACTGATTAAGCTGCTGTAAAAATTTAGAATCACGCATGTTGTGGCGCCAAATAGTCTCAATGATGCGATCTAGGCGGCTGCGAAAATTTAAGTTGGCATCTATGTTCGTAATTTCTGCGCGCATCGTGCGATTTAAATCAATAAGTATGTGTACATAAATTTCATCTTTGCTTTTGAAGTGTTTGTAAACGGTTCCTTTACCGATATCCGCACGCAGCGCAATTTGCTCAATCGTGACACTAGCAAGATCATATTTCCTAAACAGTGTAATAGCTGCGGTGACGATCTCTTCTTCCCGGAGTTGAAACTGGTGCGCTTTTCGTTGGCGAGGACTCATGCTTGCTCCATTTAATGACTTATGGTCACATTATGACTACAAGTCATGCATTTGTCAAAAGACAATAATTGTTAAATATATCAAAAGGATAAGGAGGGTTTATAAGTTGAGCAGGATGTTGGCTAGTGCAATGATTCCCAGCGGGCTACTTTTACCGTGACCGTATAATCCTAGAATCCGCAGTTAACCGCTATGAGGCATCGTTAAGCGATGGATGAGAAAACGAATGAGCTTGTTTTTCGAATTCACCCAGAGGATGAGCGCACTAACGCGTAAAAATTTATGCATTAGTTTATTGATTGTTAATTATCATTGTTTCGTTTGAGGGTGCTGATGGCAATGGTGGTGGTAATGATCCGGCAAATATGCCTATTGCAATAGCCCAGTCTGAGGGATGTGGTGCGTTCCAGACTTGTCCATCCCCTGGCGTGAATGGGCCAATATTGATTTCGGCGTATTCCTTTTTAGTGTCGATAGCAACGGCGGATTGAGCACCATTCATTCCTGACAAGTTCATACTGATGCTAGACGTGTTTTCTTTGTAAAAAATGTAATGAGAGCTTGAGAGTGTTTTGAGCGCATATCCATCGGTTAACTCATTGGCTCTTAGCATGTCAAAAAGATATCTGTTATCCCAAAATGATTTGTGAGTTCGCATTTGTTCAGGATTGGGAAGCTCACGAGGTGGAAACCAATACCAGCCCCACCACGAACCCATTCCACCCGCCATGGCATATTGCCATCTTTTTTGACGCGTTCCATCCATACCCCAGTAGTCTTCTCTTAAATATAAAAAACGTTCCCCATATAAATGAGGACGTGTTAAATCACTGTCCAGTTTGTTTGTTGCATCAGTGTAACCATAATTACCAAAGCCACTATATGAGAGAACATCCAATTCGCTATGAGTTCGTCCACGAGCCCAGAGCAAATGTTGCCAGCCAAAATGTTGATGTAGATATTTTGCCCATTCTCCCGTCTGGGCTTCGCTAACCCATTCCTGTAAATCAAATCCGTAACCCATCGTCCAGCCGGGTAATGGGCCAAGTCGAGCAGCAATATATCTTTGCAGCCGTTTGTCAGCGACGCCATTGATACCGTTTGTGCAATGAGGCAGGTTGACGTGGTTGGTATGACATACGCCGATAGGCGTTTCCTGGCGTTCCTCGTCACCCCATGCCCAAAAGTGAAAATGCAAACCTTGTGAATGAACCCGAGTGATCACCTTCTCTAATTGTACAAATGTGTTCATATCCGGGTTTTTGCTGCTATGTTGATTCCACTTTTCTGCGTTAATATCAAAGAACCGGTTTCTGGGTGACTGGGGAAATAACACGGTTCCTCCGTTCTTTTTTACATCATTAATAACACGGTCAATAGCAGATAAAGGATCAGGATTCTTAAACAGTGCCAAAGCATCGATATCATCTGCTTTGCTACTTTGGTGTACATTAAAGAGGAAAACCTCCAGCTCACCGTTTTCGCCAATTTGCCGCGTGAATTTATTGCCTGACGTCCTCAGGAAGCCTTTAATACCCGGGTTGGTATTTGGACTAATCGTTATCTTTCCGGTTTTTTTCCCAAGATCAGCATCGCTGCTTGATGTCGTAAAATTCCATGTGCCGGTACGGGTGCCAGTAAAACGAAACTTCCAGCTCGTTCCGCCTGCGTAAAACATTTCTGTCGTACGCGTTTCAGGGGCAGACCCTGCTTCGTTAGCATAGACAAATGTCGCGGTTGCCACCAGATCAAAAGGGTTGCCTTCGTAACTCTCGTTATCCAGCGTCCATTCAATATAGGGTGCCCACAGGGTGCCTGAGCGATCAAAATCGCTAGAAGCATGCGTCGCTTTTGAAAAAGCAGGCAACGCGATTATTGTTACTGCAGACAGAAAATAGCCAAGGTGCTTTAGGGTCATGGATTGTTTACGCATTTTGTGGTCCTCTATTTTTTAGCAGATGTCGTGCATCAACAGGGAGTCGCTATTTTTTAATTTGTAATGTATCTCCTGTAGGAGAGCTTGGTGCAATGTTGCCGATGGTTCCTATCGGATGTGTGCGTAGTTGAATGGTGCCAGCATTAGCGCCAGACACTACGTTGTAGTACCAGCGCCACAACCCGCTCGCAATATCTTTGTAGATGAAGTTGGCTTTTTGTCCATAGCTGTGTACGACACGTTCATTAAAAACCGTGTTTAAATTATTCAGTGCAGTCGTTGAAAAATAGAGTTTATTATCCATGGCTGCGCAGCCACCATGTGGATCATAGATGGCGGTTACTGTATTTCCATCATCGTGCAAAAAGGTGTGCAATTCACTCCAGCCCCAGCAAAGTTCAGGAATCTCCCCCATTGGGGTCAGATTCATGAAGTCGGGGCCTTTTGAAATATTATGCGTTTGTCCGCCTTGTGCCCGGTGGCTCCAAACGTAGTATTGCCCATCCCGGTACTGAAAATCGTCGATATAATTTTCCTGGCTGTTGTATACGCCATTCACCAAACCTTCTATCGTCCAGGTTTTACCATCCACTGAAGTGGCGGCGAATATTGAAGCGTCTACCGGAACATTGCAGCTGCATTGTGCAGTGGAGCCCATGAAGGGACAGCTATCTGTACCGCCTGGTGATTCAACGCCTAGGTAGGCAAGCCATTTTCCCATGTGAGGCATGTATCGAATGGATGCGGTGCGTATGCCTTCTTCGTGCGAGTTTACGGGGACAAAATCATGGGGTTTGAGCACGGGGTTCCCAGCGTATTTTGTAAAATTGATTCCGTCGGTACTGGTTGCAAGTCCAACCGACTGATGGTTTACATCATCATCTGCATTCCAGCAACCCTCGAAGCCTGCCAGATAATGTAGATAATAGGTGCCGTTCTTTTTATAAACACCGATGGGTCTTGCTGTGCTTTTTTTTTCATCCCAGGATCCGGTAGCACCTGTAGACAATACAATACCGCGCTCCGTCCAGGCAGTGATGTCATCGGGAATAATATCGAG